>JBCBOW010000020.1:0-10676 GCA_039821045.1 Pseudomonadota bacterium | reverse complement strand
GGCGATTTAGGCCTCAAAATCAGGTCAAAACGCGCGGCTGAATGGATGTCTACCGCGCTCAAAGGGAAATGACATGCTGTCTGATGCGACAATCCTCGTCACCGGCGGTACCGGGTCTTTTGGCCATAAGTTTGTCCCGATGACTTTGGAGAAATATAACCCCAAGAAGATCATCATTTTATCCCGCGATGAAATGAAGCAATGGGAGATGGCAAAACTCTTCCAAAACGATCCCAGGATCCGCTTCTTTCTTGGCGATGTGCGCGATCGCGACCGGCTGTATCGTGCTCTTGATGGGGTGGACTATGTTGTGCACGCCGCAGCGATCAAGATTGTACCGACCGCGGAATACAACCCGTTTGAGTGCATCAAGACCAACGTATTGGGCGCAATGAACTTGATCGATGCCTGCATTGACAGAGGTGTCAAACGGGTGGTTGCCCTATCAACCGACAAGGCGTCGTCACCGATCAATCTTTATGGCGCCTCCAAACTCGCCTCTGATAAGCTTTTTGTGGCCGGCAATGCCTATTCCGGCGCGCGCGACACGGCTTTTAGCGTGGTGCGCTACGGCAATGTCATGGGCTCGCGCGGATCGGTGATCCCGTTCTTCATGAGCATTCGCGATTCAGGGAGGTTGCCGATTACAGATCCTCGCATGACGCGTTTCATGATCTCTCTTGAGCAAGGGGTTGAGCTTGTCTGGCATGCCTTCGAAGACATGGTCGGCGGCGAGATCTACGTGAAAAAGATCCCATCCATGAAGGTCACCGACGTGGCTTCAGTAATCGCTCCCGAAGCGCAGCAAGACGTGGTCGGTATTCGTCCCGGAGAGAAGCTGCACGAACAGATGATTGGCTCTGAGGATGCTCCTTTCACTTTTGAATATGATGAGCACTTCAAGATTCTCCCTTCGATCCATGATTGGGCTTCATCTGAAGAACGCATCAAGGATGGTAAGAAAGTCGCAGCCGATTTTGTGTATTCCAGCGAGAGCAACGATCAATGGATGTCGAGCGGGGAGCTCTCCGATTGGATCGAACGCAACGCGGAAAAGCTGGAGAACTTGGGATGATACCGTATGGTCGGCAAGCAATATCACAAGATGATATTGATGCGGTCGTCACTACGCTTCAATCCGACTTTTTAACTCAAGGCCCGCAGGTTCCTCTCTTCGAGGAAGCCGTGGCTGAACGCGTCTCCGCCAAGCACGCTGTCGCCGCTAACTCGGCGACATCAGCGCTGCATATTGCGGTCGCGGCTCTGGGGTTGGGTCCGGGCGATCTTTTATGGACCAGCCCGATCACTTTCGTCGCATCAGCCAATTGCGCGCGCTACATGGGCGCTGACGTCGATTTCGTTGATATCGATGCCGATACTTTCAATATGTCACCCGCCGCGCTGGCCGCAAAGCTTGATCAAGCCAAAGCAAGAGGGCGATTGCCTAAAGTGATCATGCCGGTTCACATGGGTGGCCAATCAGCCGCGATGCAAGAGATTGCTGCTCTTGCAAAACCACTTGGTATCCGCATTGTCGAAGACGCCAGCCATGCGATCGGCGCCAGCTATGCTGACAAGCCCGTGGGTGAGTGCCCGTATTCTGACATCGCCGTTTTCAGCTTCCATCCGGTTAAAATCATAACAACCGCAGAAGGCGGCATGGCCGTCACGAACGATGATGCGTTAGCTCAGCGCATGGAGGCTTTGCGCACGCACGGGATCACGCGCGATCCTGACTTGATGACGCATGCGCCCGACGGGCCTTGGTATTATCAGCAGCTCGATCTGGGATGGAATTATCGGCTTACCGAACTCCAGGCGGCTTTGGGCGTGAGCCAGCTAAGACGTCTTAAGGAGTTCGTGGATCGTCGAAACTTGCTGGCGGATCGATATGACGCCTTGCTTAGTGATTGCCGGGTACATCTTCCTGGGCGACAGGAGAAAGCTCGCTCCTCGTTCCATCTCTACATCATCCGTCTTCTTGAGCGCGATCCGGAACGACACCGTGCTGTTTTTGAGCGGCTGCGGGCGGATGGCATTGGCGTCAATCTTCATTATATTCCCGTGCATCTGCAGCCCTACTATCGCGCTCTAGGCTTTGCACCCGGTGACTTTCCCGCCGCTGAGGACTATTACGAACGCGCGATCAGCATTCCGCTGCACCCCGGATTGACTGAGGAAGAACAGGACAAAGTCGTTCAATCTCTTAAGTCAGCGCTAAGCTCATGACACTCTGCGTCATCCCCGCACGCGGCGACTCAAAGCGCATTCCACGCAAGAACGTTCGTGATTTCATGGGTCGGCCCATGATCGAGTGGTCGATCGCCGCTGCACAGGACGCAGCATGCTTTGAACAGATCGTGGTGTCGACTGACGATGATGACATCGCTGAAGTGGCTCTTGCCGCCGGGGCGCAAGTGCCTTTTCGGAGGGACGCCTCTCTTGCGCAGGATACTACACCAACGCAACCGGTGATCGCTGATGCAGCAGAGCGACTGGGCGCTTCGGGCGATACGCCCGTGTGCTGTCTTTATGCGACCGCTCCGTTTGTGCTTGGGTCTGATCTCGCCCAGGGTCTGGAGCTCTTGCAACGCGAAAGCGCGCGTTTCGTGGTTTCTGTTACCACTTTTGCTTTCCCAATCCAGCGAGCGCTACTGCGCTCGGAAAGCGGGGCGATCGAAATGATCGATCCTGCTCAGATGCTGACGCGCTCACAGGATCTGGAAGAAGGCTGGCATGATGCGGGCCAGTTTTACTGGGCTCGGGCATCGGACTGGGCTGATCCTAGGGCGGGCATCTTTGCCGATGGCGCTTACGGAATGCCTCTGCCGCGCAGTCGTGTACAAGATATTGACACGCAAGAGGACTGGGATCGCGCAGAGCTGTTGATGGCGGCGCTCGTCAATCAAAGGGCTGAGGCGACATCGTGATTGCTCGGATCGATGGTGGCTGACGATCTTGGAGGAACGCAGGCTCAGTTGCATGTTGCATTTCGATGCGATGCATCACTGGCTATCGGAACCGGTCATGTGATGCGGTGCTTGACGCTGGCGGATGCGTTGCGGGAGCGCGATGTTCGCAGCACCTTCATCTCTCGTGATCTCCCGGGCAATATCAATACGCGGATCATGGACGCCGGACATCGGCTTGAGCGGCTGGCACCACCCGGCGACAACATGTCGACTTCATCGTCAGAGTGCGGCCAATACCGTGAATGGCTCGGCGTTGGGATGGACGATGAGATTAGCCAAAGCCGGACGCTCGTCGCGAAGATCGCCCCTGACCTTGTTGTGACAGATCATTACGCCTTGGGCTCTACATGGCACGAAGCCGTTTGCGACGGGTGCAAGGTGATGGCCATCGATGATTTGGCGGAGCGGGAGCATCACTGCGACCTCCTGCTAGACCAGAATTTTGGCCGACGGGCGGAAGATTACTACGGGTTGGTCTCAGAACGTGCGCAGCGATTGATCGGGCTCGATTATGCATTGCTGCGGCCTGAATTTCTCGCCGCGCGCGATGCTAGCCTTGCACGCCGAAAGGAGCTTTCAGAGCCCTTGCAGCTACTTGTATCCATGGGCGGGGTAGATCGGGAGAACAGCACTGGTGAAATTCTGCGGGTGTTGTCGCGCTTTGGGCAGGCCGAGTGCCTCGCGGTGACAGTGATCATGGGCCCAAATGCGCCTCACCTTGCCGCTGTTGAGCGACAGGCGGCGGCGCTTTCGTTTCCCACGAAAGTCGTTTCAAACGTTTCGAACATGGCTGATCTCTTGAGCGGCATCGACCTTGCCATTGGCGCAGCAGGTGGAAGCGTTTGGGAACGATGCTGCTTGGGTGTTCCGAGCCTGCTGCTGAACATCGCGGACAATCAGCGGCCCGCCGCGTCGGCGCTCGATCAGGCAGGGGCGGCTATAGCCCTAGGTGATCTGGCATCGGGCCAATGGGAGGTTGAGCTCTCAAGAGCTCTGGACCGGTTGCTTCAGCCCGCTGAATTGCAAGGCATTTCGCAAGAAGCCGGCAAGCTGGTCGACGGGCGAGGCGCTGCGCGTGTTGCTTCCCATGTGATCGCCCAGTTGTTAAGCGTGCGCGAAGTGGTCGAAAGCGATGCCAGAACGATCTGGGAGTGGCGCCACGCAGGCGGTGCGGCTCGATACTATCAGTCAGGAGAGGAGACCCCGTTCGAAGATCATGTGGTTTGGCTCCAAGCTGCTCTGATGAGCGGGGATCGTCACCTCCTGATGGTCGAACGATGCGGCGTACCGGTCGGACATATTCGCCTGGATCGAGCCCCTGACACGCCAAGCTGGGCCACCCTCAGCATCTCCATATCGCCCGCATTGCGCGGCAAAAGGCTGGCACAGGCGATCTTGATTGCTGGGATAGACTTCGCGGACCGAGCCGGATTTGCGACGCTCAAAGCATCCGTCCATATGGAGAACACAGCGTCGCATCGTCTGTTTGTGAGCTGTGGATTTCGCGAAACAGGCCGTGATAGACCCTTCATTCACTTTACGCGCCAGTTGGGCGGACTGTGCGCTGCTATCGACGGAGTTCATGGCGAATGACTCAAGCACTGAATATAGCAGGAAGGCATATTGGACCTGGCCATCCCCCCTATGTGATCGCTGAACTCTCAGCGAACCATAATGGGAGCATTGATGCCGCCTTGAAGCTGATCGAGGAAGCCAAGCGCGCGGGCGCTGACGCGGTCAAGATCCAGACTTATCGAGCCGACACGATTACACTCGATAGTGATCGCCCCGATTTCATGATCTCTGGCGGGCTTTGGGATGGGCGTCGCCTTTATGAGCTTTATGAAGAAGCGCACACGCCTTGGGAGTGGCACAAGACGCTGTTTGAAGCGGCGCGTAGACACGACATCACAATGTTCTCCTCGCCTTTTGACCCGTCGGCTGTTGACCTGCTGGAAGATTTGGGAGCGCCAGCTTACAAGATCGCAAGCTTCGAAGCCGTCGATCTGCCTCTCATCCGATATGTGGCCGCGACCGGCAAACCGATGATTATCTCCACCGGGATGGCGAACGCCGACGAGATTGACGAAGCGATTGACGCTGCCCGCTCAGGGGGCTGCGATGAGTTGGCGGTGCTTCATTGTGTCAGCGGTTATCCGGCTCCTGCCGAAGACTACAATCTGCGAACCATCCCTGACATGATCGATCGCCTCGGTGTCGTTATCGGCCTTTCCGACCATACGATCGACAACACCACCGCGATCGCAAGCGTATGCCTTGGCGCGAACCTGATCGAAAAGCACTTTACGCTGGATCGCGCTGGCGGTGGCCCGGACGACAGCTTTTCGCTTGAACCCACCGAACTCGAAGCGCTGTGCAAGGATGCTCGCACCGCGTGGAGCGCGTTAGGCGCGGTCGATTATGGCCGCAAATCAAGCGAGAGCGGCAACGTTGTTTTCCGACGTTCGCTTTATGCAGTCCAACCAATCCGCAAAGGCGAGACGATCACAGCCGAAAACATTCGTTCGGTAAGGCCCGGATATGGTCTTGCGCCTAAGCACTACGATGAAGTGCTTGGAAGAACGGCGGCATGCGATCTTGCCTTTGGCGAACCCTTGCAATGGTCGTGCCTCGAACCCGAGTGACCCGACCAAATGCGCAAAATCTACCCCATTCGCGCTGTTCAACCACGCTTCCACAGAGATAGAGCGCGGTGAATTTCCGATTGCTCGCATTGCGCGCTGCGCCTTTGCTTATCCGCCCTTTGGCAATTGTGCTTGAAGGCTGGCTGGTGCCCGATCAGTTTGTCATCGTTCTGGTGCTGCCGATCGCGATGATGGCGCACACTATGTCCTCAATTCCCGTCCATCTTGAGTATTTCCAAAGCCGAAGCGCTGACGCACGCATCCAAGGTCAAGCCTATGCCTCAGCCTTGGGGCTGGTCTTGGCAGTGGTTGTGCCTTTGCTCGCACTCATTCTGTGGCTGACGGATGCCTTTGCCGGTGCGATCCTGATTGCTGCGACGTGTCTAATGTATCTCATTGAGAAGCTCTCCGAGGAAAGCTCGCGGATGCTTGAGTTTCGCAAGGCATTTGGCGGCTGGTTTCTCGTTCAAGTGTTGCGCTCAGCTTGGCTCCTGGTGCCAATCGCCCTCTTTCTCATTGGTGCGACTTACGAGATTGCTTTTGTCATAACAGCGGCTGTGTTTGTATGCGTCGCCATCGGGGCGTTCGTGCGGGTGACCCGGCTTGTCCCGTGGCCCAACCTTTCCGCAGCGCCCTTGGTCCGGAAGAACATGGTCTTCCTTGCATCGAGCTTTCTACCGGCCTCTTACCGGCAGATCCCGCGCATCATGATTACGCGGCTCTTTCCGAATCAGGCGCATATCTATCTCGCCATTGCGCAAGCCACTCAAGCCGCCGGCCTGATGTTCAATGTTCGCTTTCAGATCCCCTATCGCAAGGCGATTGCCAGGAAGACGGCGATGGTCCAGCGGCGCCGTCACCCTGCGATGATGCGATTTGCGGCGGTCCCTTTCATGGTCGCTCCGGTCTGGATGGCCGCCTCGTCCGTGGTATCGCTCGAAACCATGTCTGACATGGTCTTGGCGGTGTTTTTGACGCCCCTTCTGTTGGCCGATGCGCTGGTTTTCGCGATTATCGCGGCACATTTGGACTATCTGCATTGGCTAAGGCATCGCGCAAGGTTGCTGATGACTTATATGACCAACGCAGCGTTGCTTGGCGTTCTGCTCGGGATTTTGCTCTCGCCCGGCGTTCAAGAGCACCTGTCCGTTGTCCTGGTCGCCTCTGCGTTTACAATGCTTGGGCTTGCATGGATCGCCGTCGTCTTGCGCTACAACTTTCCATCGAAGCATGGGATCGCGGGCGCGGCTTAGGGGACTGGTGATAAGTCTGGAGTGCATTTTAGCACTTGTTGAAAATCGCTCGCTGCCGGGTATCTCACTCGCTAAAGGGAGCGATTGCTAATGAAGGATTTAGGCTTCGACGCGCTGATCGAAGAGAGCCATGCCTTTCATGCGCAACCGATTTACAAAGGCGTAGAAGCGGGCGCGGCTAAGAAGCGGATAGTTATTCGCTATCTCTTTGCATTCGTCCGCTGGGGTAAACGCTCGACCTGGTGCAATGCGCTTCTGCTGGCCGCCCTACTTCTGGTCTTCCGCGGATTTCGCTACCCGGCGGCTGACAGAGTCGTGTTTGAATATGGGCCCACACGCAACAATATGGCCGCGTTCAAACGCTTGAATGCTTGCCTGCCACCCGACATCGTTGCCAAGATCGATGTGAACGGCCACTTTGCGCCAGTCGGTCGCAGGCTCGCCCTACTTTTCTCGCCCGCATCGCTTTGGCGAGCCGCGCGCGCGCTTCAATGCAACCATCATGACCGCCCATTGCCGCATATCCAGGCCGCAATCGCGGTGGCGGCATATCTGCTCTACTCACGCTATCCGTTGCCGCAGGCTTTGCGGGTCCTTTGTGTTGCGTCAGACCATTCGCCAGTTTCCATGGCACTTCTGACTGTCGCAAGAGCGACCGGGATCAAAACATGTTATCTCCAGCACGCTCCGGTAACAGAGTACTTCCCACCTTTGAGTTACGATCTCTCGATACTCTATGATCAGGCATCGTTGGAGGCCTATGACCAGGCGGCGCGTCGGCGCGGGGTTGCAGGATCTCAAGCAGCGATCATCTTCCCCCCATACGATGAGGAGTTTGAGCAACCTCGTCTTCGCCGGGCTCCGCCGCTAATTGTAGGCGTTTGCTTGAGCTCGGTGCCTCAAGTTGGCCCCGTCCAACGTCTGGTCGAAGATGTCTGCGCTCATCCTGCCGTGTCAGGCGCTCTGTTGCGATGCCACCCGAGATACCGCATCGATACGGCGCATTGGAACCCCGAACTTTCGGTCGCGCTCCAAGAGGAGGGTCAGTCGCTCGGTGCGTTCCTAGAGGCGGTTGATCTTGTGTTGGTCCCAAACAGCGGGGTGGCAATCGAGGCGCTGCATCAGGGCCGCCCGACCTTTTACACCGACGGGATGGACGAGATCCAATCCGATTATTACCGATTTGTCGCGGAGGGGATCCTTCCGGAGTTCTCAGTAACTGCGCTCGATGATCCGGCAGGGTTGGATGCATTCTTCGATGCCTCGTGGAAAGCCCGGTTTGCAAGGCATGATGCGACTGTGAATTTTACGATTCAAGACGCGAGAGAGGCTGTGGCGTCATCATTCGCAAGCCTTATAGAGGCAAGTTGATGGCGACAATCGCTATTGAAAGAGACACTTGGTTCGGGCGCCCAACCTTACGTCAGGCTCGGTGTGATAGACCCAGTGTCGCCCGTTCGTCTGCAAGGTCCATTTAGGCGAAGCGTGATGAACACTCAGACGAGAGGTCAACCGGAAAACGCCGAAGTGGATCACGTCCAAAAGGCACCCTTGGTCAGCATCATCACGCCGACCTATAACTCGCACCAATACATTGGTGAAACGATCGCCTCTGTTGTCGCGCAGGACTACGCGAATTGGGAGCATATCATCGTTGATGATGCGTCCAGCGATGCAACCACAAGCATCGTCGAAGAGTGGGCCGCGCGTGATCCCCGCATCAAACTCGTTAAGCTGAAGAGCAATGCTGGTGCAGCCGTGGCGCGCAACACTGCTATCGATCTGGCAAAGGGCCGCTTTATTGCCTTTCTTGATGCAGACGATCTGTGGCTGCCGCACAAGCTTTCAACTCAGATTGCCTACATGCTGCGAACAGGTGCCGCTTTCACCTATGCAAGCTTTCGACTGATAGATGGCGAGGGCGCGGCCTTGGGCGAAGTGAGAGTTCCGGCCAGCGCGACGTATCACAGCCTTTTGCGCAACAATGTCGTGGGCTGCCTGACGGCGGTCTATGACGTGCAACAGCTCGGCAAAGTGATGATGCCGCTAATCCGCAAGCGACAGGATTTGGGGCTTTGGCTGCGGTTGACCAAGCGCGTTGAAAAAGCAGAAGGCGTCGAAGAAATCCTCGCGCAATACCGCCTTCACGAAGGTTCAATGTCGCACAACAAGCTCAATGCTGCGAAGTACACTTGGGATCTCTACTACAAGGTGGAGCAGCTCCCCTTGCCAAAGGCGCTCTATTATTTTGCGTTTTATGCCATCAATGGACTGGTCAAATCGCGCCGCGGAGCCCGAGGGTAGTCAAGCGACGATCAGGTGAGTGCGATATCGGGCGCGTCTTCCTGTTTCATACCCACGAGATGATAGCCGGCATCAACATGATGCACCTCGCCCGTGACACCCGATGAGAGGCTTGAAAGCAAATACAGCCCGGCGCCGCCAACATCCTCGATCGTGATGTTGCGCCGCAGCGGCGAGTTCAATTCGTTCCATTTAAGAATGTAGCGAAAATCGCCGATCCCGCTCGCCGCAAGCGTTTTCACCGGCCCTGCGCTGATAGCATTCACACGAATGCCTTGCGGCCCGAGATCATTCGCAAGGTATTGGACGCTTGTCTCCAGCGCTGCCTTGGCAACCCCCATTACGTTGTAGTGAGGCACCACCTTTTCAGCGCCATAATAGGTGAGCGTCAAAACGCTTCCGCCTTTCGGCATCATTTCCGCCGCTCGTTTGGTCACTGCGACCAGGGAATAGGCCGAAATGTTCATCGTCATCAGAAAATTGTCGAGGCTGGTGTCGACATATTTTCCTCGCAGCTCGGCCTTGTCAGAGAAGCCGATTGCGTGGACGATGAAATCGATCGTCTCCCAGCGATCCTTAAGGGCGGCAAACGCTCGATCGAGCGCATCCATGTCTGAGACGTCACATTCGAAGGTGAAATCGCTCCCAAGCTGCTCGGCAAGAGGCTTTACGCGTTTCGCCAAGGCTTCGCCCTGATACGAAAACGCCAGCTCAGCGCCTTGCGCAGAGAGCTGTTTCGCTATCCCCCACGCGAGCGATTTGTCATTTGCCAGACCCATGATCAGGCCCCGCTTGCCAGCCATCAAGCCGCTCATGCTGCGTTCTCCTCAGTCTTGCCGCGCGCGTCGTCGTCGCTCGATTCTGGCTCTGCCAACGCTGCATTCAATTCAGCCCCGATAACCACTCCGAGCCCCACCAGCCAGAAAAAGAACAGCGCGATCATTATCCCGGCCAGGCTGCCGTAAGTAAGATCATAGGTGAAAAATCCACTCAGGATCGGGGGTAGAGCTGTGGTGACCGCTATCCACCAGACAGCGGTGAAGAGTGCACCAGGCCATTTGGGATATATCGCACGGCGATATTCGAGAGGCGCAAGCGTGACAAACAGCAGATACAGCGATCCGAATAGGCCGAGCGCGGGCACGATACGAGATAACCCCAATGAGCCCGTCACCTCTGCGAGCTGCGGCAATCGTGCAAGGATGAACTGTTGCGCTGTTCCGATCGCAACTTGCGCAAAGAATGAGAGCAGCAAAAGCACCACTGCCCCGATGATAAGCCCCGCAGATGCCAGCCGGTTGCGCCAGAATGCGGTCACACGCCGTGTGCCATAAGCGCGTCGCAGCACATCGCGGATTGTCTCAATCAGGCTTGAAACCGACCAAAGACCGGCCGCGGCGCCGAACCACAAGAACCAGCCGCTGCGTGCATCGATTACATTGTGCGCCACCGGATCAATGACAGCGCGCACTGTGGGCGGAGTGGCAACAAGCACGGTCTCG
>JBCBOW010000019.1:0-10800 GCA_039821045.1 Pseudomonadota bacterium | reverse complement strand
CGAACGTGAATCCATGCCATGCGATGTCGTGATTGTCGGGGGAGGCCCAGCTGGGCTCGCCGCGTCGATCCGCTTAAAACAGCTTAACGAAGAGCTCGAAGTCGTAGTGCTCGAGAAAGGCTCAGAGATCGGCGCGCATATCTTGTCTGGCGCGGTGGTCGATCCAAAGGCTTTAGATGAGCTGCTGCCTGAATGGCGCGATATGGATTGCCCGATGGCGGAAACACCAGTGACAGACAACTGGCACTGGGTACTTGGCAAGAAGAGCAAGACCAGCCTGCCGCATATCGCCATGCCTCCGCTGATGAGCAATCACGGCTGCTACACCGGCTCGCTCGGCAATATGTGCCGCTGGTTAGCCGAGCAGGCAGAAGCTTTGGGCGTGATGGTATTTCCCGGTTTCCCGGCTGCGGAAGTCATGTTTGATGAAGAGGGCGCAGTCAAAGGCGTCATCACACAGGACATGGGCATCGCTGAAGACGGCAGTCACAAGCCGGACTTCACGCCCGGTATGGAGATCGAAGCCAAGTACACGCTTTTTGCCGAAGGCGCGCGTGGCTCTCTGACCAAACAAATGAAGAAGAAATATGACCTTGAGGCCAATTGCGAGCCGCAGGTCTATGGTCTTGGCATCAAGGAGCTGTGGGATATCGATCCCGATAAACACGTGCCGGGCCGCGTGATCCACACCCAAGGCTGGCCTCTAAGCGAAAGCGGCACGTGGGGCGGCGGCTTCTTCTATCACCAAGCGAACAACCAGGTCGCGATCGGGTTTGTCACGGCGCTTGACTACAAGAACCCCTGGGTCTCGCCCTATCAGGAGTTCCAGCGTTGGAAGACGCACCCTGAGATCAAGGCAATCCTCGAAGGCGGAAAGCGTGTTGCTTATGGTGCGCGCGTCATCAACGAAGGCGGCTGGCAATCCGTGCCCAAGCTCGCTTTCCCAGGAGGTGCTCTGATCGGCTGTTCGGCAGGCTTTGTGAATGTGCCGCGGATCAAGGGCAGCCACACCGCGATGAAGAGCGGAATGCTCTGCGCTGAGGCGATTGCGGCTGAGATTGAAAGCCACGAAAGCCAGCCTGAGCTCCAGACCTACGAGAACACTTTGCGCGAAAGCTGGATCGCGAAAGAGCTCAAGGTTGTCCAAAACGCTGAGCCTGCAGTGGCGAAATATGGTGAAGACATCGGCACCATCCTTGCCGGCGTCGATATGTGGATGCGCACATTGAAGATCGGCCTGCCGATCAGCATGAAGCACCACGCCGATTACACGATGACGCAGCGCGCCGATCTCTATCCGAAGATCGAATATCCCAAGCCCGATGGCGTGATCAGCTTCGACCGCCTCACCAATGTCGCTTACAGCTACACCAACCACGCCGAAGACCAGCCGGTGCACCTGCAAGTGAGCGACTGGGATTTGCAGAAGGAAAGCGAATACGAGCTCTTCGCTGGGCCTTCATCGCGCTATTGCCCGGCGGGCGTCTATGAGTGGGTCGAAGAAGAAGGCAAGGAGCCCAAATTCGTGATCAACTCGCAAAACTGCGTCCACTGCAAGACCTGCGACATCAAAGACCCGAACCAGAACATCAACTGGGTTACGCCGGAAGGTGGCGGCGGGCCGAACTATCCGAATATGTGATCTCCCTTCTGTTGGGAGTTCTCGTGCAGGAAACCGCCTACGCCAAGATCAACCTTGCGCTGCACGTCCGCAGGCGGCGCGAGGACGGGTACCACGAGCTTGAGACCCTATTCGCCTTTGTCGACGCAGGCGACACGTTGATCGCCGCCCCAGCGCCGCAAGATCGGGTCACAACAGTCGGCGAGTTTGCAGGCGGTATCGACAATCCGCTGGACAACCTAGTGGCGCGCGCGCTCTCTGCGCTTCCGCGACCCGGTGGTCTCGAAATCACGCTTGAGAAGAACCTGCCCGTTGCCGCCGGGCTTGGCGGGGGATCGGCCGATGCGGGCGCAGTCTTCCGCCTCATCGAAAAGCTGCATGGTCTGCCCGATGACTGGCCCGAGCGCGCGGCGAAACTCGGCGCGGACGTTCCCTCTTGCGTCCGCTCTCAAACCGCAATCGGGCGCGGAACGGGGACAGAACTGCAGCCGATCGACAATGATCTAACCGGGACGCCGGTACTGCTGGTGAACCCGCGCATTCCGCTCGCGACCGGGCCGGTGTTCAAGGCCTGGCAGGGCATTGATGAAGGTCCGCTGCCCGAGGGCTCGGCCAAAGACATCGCCTTTTTCGGGCGCAACTCGCTCGAAGTGCCCGCCATCGACTTGGTAGAGCCGATTGCGGACGTGCTTGAACAGCTCACGGCGAGCGGAGCGATACTCGCGCGCATGTCGGGCTCGGGCGCGACATGCTTTGCGTTGTACGCGAGCGAAGATGACCGCGAGGAAGCGTCCAAGTCCATTGCGCGAAAGCGACCCAATTGGTGGCAATTGGCGGGCAAGTTGCGCTAAGCGTCCTCAGATGGACGAGCTTCCTTACGAACAGATTGGCACACCCCAACCTATCCAGGGGTTGGGCCAGCGTATCGTTTGTGTCGCTGACCATGCGTCCAATACGGTGCCTGCCGGGATATCGCTTGGGATCGCCGCTGACCTGCTCAACGAGCATATCGCGATAGATATCGGAGTATCAGGCATAGCGCGCCGACTGGCGGATTCGCACGGAATTCCGGGCCATCTCGCCACAATTAGTCGCCTTGTCATCGATTTGCACCGAGAGGAGGAGCACCCAGATCTTGTCCCCACCACCAGTGATGGGCACCTCATCCCGGGCAATATCGGTGCAGATGTGGAAGGGCGCATCGAACGCTTCTACCGGCCCTATCACACGGCGCTCGAGCAATGGCTCGACGATCAATCGCCGGATCTCATCCTTTCGATCCATAGCTTTACCCCGCAGCTCAAGACAAGAGATCTAGAGCGCCCATGGCAGGTCGCGCTGCTCTACAATCAGGACGACCGCGCCGCCCGCCATGCGATCCGGTTTTTTAGCGAGCTTGGCCTGAATGTCGGCGACAATGAGCCCTATTCGGGCCGCGAGCTCAACGCGACCATGAACCGGCACGCAGAAGCCTTCGGCCGCGCCTATTGCGCAATAGAGATCCGACAGGACTTGATCGCAACCCGTGCAGACCAATCGCGCTGGGCTGGGATGATCGCAGATGTCGCGGGGAGGGTTGCACTGGCGCTCGGCTAGAGGCAGGGAAAAGCGCTCAATTGAACGCGAAAGTAATCCCATGGCTGCTGGCATAGACAAAACTAAACTTCCCTCGCGCCACGTCTCGGTAGGCCCGGAGCGTGCGCCGCATCGCTCTTACTATTATGCGATGGGGATGACCGAAGAGGAAATCGCGCAGCCCTTCGTCGCAGTCGCTAGCGCTGGCAACGATTCAGCGCCGTGCAACACCACGCTCAACCCTCAAGCTGATATCTGCCGCGAAGGGGTAATCGCTGCGGGCGGCACTCCGCGCCGGTTCAACACGATCACCGTAACCGATGGGATCGCGATGGGTCACCAGGGCATGAAGAGCTCTTTGGTAAGTCGTGAAATCATCGCAGACTCGATCGAGGTTTCGGTTCGTGGCCACTGTTACGACGCTCTTATTGGCTTTGCGGGGTGCGACAAAAGTCTGCCGGGAATGATGATGGCCATGCTGCGCCTGAATGTGCCTAGCATTTTTGTTTACGGAGGATCGATCTTGCCCGGCAGCCACAAGGGCAAAGATGTCAACGTGAAGGATGTCTTTGAAGCGGTGGGTCAATACGCTGCCGGTAACTGCCCGCTGCAAGAGCTCATCGCGCTTGAGAAGGTCGCTTGCCCAGGGCACGGTGCCTGCGGGGGCCAGTTTACGGCGAACACCATGGCTTGTGTAGGAGAAGCCATTGGATTATCGCTTCCAAACAGCAATATGACGCCTGCTCCTTACAGATCGCGCGAAGAAATCGCGATTGCTGCTGGCAAGCAGATCATGAAATTGATTGAGACCAATCTGCGCCCGCGGGACATCTGCACGCGCGCTGCTTTCGAAAACGCCGCGCGTGTCGTCGCCGCTACGGGAGGGTCAACCAATGCGGCGCTCCATTTGCCCGCCATGGCGAGCGAATGCGGCGTCGATTTCGATCTTTTCGATGTTGCCGAGGTTTTCAAGTCCACGCCCTATATCGCTGATTTGCAACCGGGCGGTCAGTATGTTGCCAAGGATATGCACGAGGCAGGCGGGGTTTATATGGCGATGAAGACGCTGCTTGACGGTGGGTTCCTCGATCCCGAGCCGATCACCGTAACTGGGAAGACGCTGGGCGAGAACCTGGAAGAGGTAACGTGGAATCCGGACCAGAAAGTGTTCTACGAAGTGTCCAATCCGATAACGCCAACGGGCGGCGTGGTTGGGCTCAAGGGTTCGCTCGCGCCAGAGGGTGCGATTGTGAAAGTGGCTGGTATGAAGCGGCTCCAATTCACGGGAAAGGCCCGGGTATTTGAATGTGAAGAAGATGCGTTTGCAGCGGTCGAGGCGCGCGACATTGCGGAAGGGACTGTGATCGTCATCCGCTATGAGGGCCCTAAAGGCGGCCCTGGCATGCGCGAGATGCTCGCGACCACTGCGGCTCTCTACGGGCAGGGTATGGGAGAAAAGGTAGCTCTCATCACTGACGGGCGGTTCTCTGGCGCGACGCGGGGCTTTTGCATCGGCCATGTTGGGCCCGAGGCGGCGGATTGCGGCCCCATTGCTCTGATAGAAGATGGCGACACAATCTCGATCGACGCCGAAGCGGGATCGATCGATCTGGAAGTGGATAAGGCTACGCTTTACGCTCGCCGCCAGTCCTGGACACCGCGCACGAATGATTATCAGGCTGGCACCCTTTGGCGATACGCTCAAAATGTCGGCCCCGCGCGAACAGGGGCGATCACACATCCCGGAGCGAAGGCTGAGACCCATGTTTACGCGGACATCTAGCGCAGCCTGCTTGGTGGCTCTTTGCGTGGCATGCGCGCCTGAAAGCGGTGTGCCTACGGGCGAGAGGGTTGAGTGCGCGCTTGACGGGGCGCCGACATTTGAGGCGAGTTGTATTCTAGAGAAGCTCGACACCAGCGGCACAAGCTTTGCCGTTCACAGCCCCGAAGGTGGCTTTCGGCGCTTCTCTTATGACGCTTCGGGTGGCGTGCTCACTATTCAGGACGGTGCTGAGGGCATTGCGATCAATCCAGACAGTTCAGCGGGTTATGCGGAGTTTACCGTTGGCCCTGATCGTTACCGCATTGCAATTTCGCAGTTGGCGCCGTCTGAGTGACCGCCTCGCAGGTTCTCACCACTGCTCAAATGCGGGCGGCAGAACAGGCGATGTTCGATGCCGGCGTTTCTGAATATGAATTGATGAAAGTTGCGGCAATCGGCGCGGCAGAATGGGTAAGGCGCGTTGCGGCAGGTCGTCAGGTGACGATCCTATGCGGACCCGGCAACAATGGTGGTGATGGTTTTGTCATAGCGAGGCTGTGCCACAAAGCCGGGCTTGGCGTCGATGTGATCGCACTGATGGGGGCAAAGTCTGCAACGGCCAAGCAAGCTTACAATGATTGGATGGCGCTCTCGGGCAGTAAAGTCTTGTCTTCGGGCAAGGGAGCTAGCGGAAGTGTTTTCGTCGATTGTCTTTTCGGATCGGGGCTTTCAAGACCGCTCTCAGCCGAGCACGCACTCTTGTTGCGCGATCTTGCTCAGCGCCATGCGACCCGTGTCGCCGTTGACGTCCCCTCGGGGATAGACAGCGATACCGGTGACCAGCTTGCAGAGACTTTGCCGCGATTTGATCTGACATTGGCACTTGGCGCTTGGAAGTTTGCTCATTGTGCAGCTGCCGCTCGCGCTATTGTGGGGCAGACCAAGCTCGTACCAATCGGAATCGGTTCTATAGATGCCGCTGCCAAACGTGTTATTCGGCCAAAGATCGAGCCGCCCGCATATGACGCACACAAATACACCCGCGGCTTATGTGCGATTGTCGCTGGATCCATGCCAGGTGCCAGTCTGCTCGCCGGGGAAGCGGCAGCGCGTGCGGGTGCGGGGTATGTAAAGCTCTTTAGCGAGTGCTCAGATCTTAGCGCACCACCAAACTTGGTGGTTGATAACGAGCCTATCGAAAATTCCCTTTGCGATTCCCGGATCAGCGCAGTGCTGGTGGGTCAGGGGCTAGGGCGCGATGCTGGAGCGAAATCGCGCTTGCGCGCGGCCTTGCAATGCGATCGTCCCCTTGTTCTTGATGCAGATGCATTGATCCTGCTTGCGCAAGACGATGTCTCGCAAACCCGCCTTGCGTCGGTAGTCGCCACCCCGCACGAGGGGGAGCTTGCTACCCTGTGCCGGACCTTTGGAGTGATCGCGCAAAGCCGTATCGACCGCGTCCGCGCCTTGGCAAAAGCGAGCGGTATGATCATCGTTGCAAAGGGCCCTGACACTTACCTCGCAGCGCCTGAAGGCGATCTAGCCATTGGACCGGCAGCGAGCTCCTGGCTGTCTACCGCGGGCACGGGAGATGTGCTCGCCGGCACGCTCGCCAGTCGCTTAGCGACGGGCGTTGATGCGTTTAAAGCAGCTTGCGAGGCGATATGGCTGCATGCTGAGGCAGCGCGCATGCTTGACGCGGGCTTTACGTCGCATGAGCTTGCGCGATCAATTTCGAAGGCGCTTCAACGTTGTCTTTGATCGAGGAAGAGACAATCGTCCGCATTGCTGCCAAGGGCGATGGCATTACCGAAAGTGGGCAGCATCACCCGGGCACAGTTCCAGGCGATCGTATTGCAAACGGTGCAGTCATCTCCCGCGGCCCGCACTATGTCGAGGCGCCTTGCGCCCATTTCGAGCGATGCGGCGGATGCCAGATCCAGCACGCGGATGAAATCGCGCTCACTGATTTTGTTACGCAGCGAGTGGCTGGTGCGGCGCGAGGGCAGGGGATTGAGCCGGAGAATGTGCTTGCGACACACCTTTCGCCCCCGGGCGCGCGGCGAAGGGCGACATTGCATGCGTTGCGCACCGCGCAAGGGGCTGTCTTGGGTTTCCGGGAAGCCGGGTCGCACCGCATTGTCGATGCAACTGAGTGCCCCGTGCTCGCTGATAACCTGACCCGATTGTTTCCGCGCCTTCGCGCATTCCTCGGCAGATTTGCGGACAAGCAGCCGGTCGATGTGATGCTCGCATTAAGCGATCAAGGGCCCGACATCGCTTTTACCAATCTTGCGCTGGAAGGCCTGGAAGCGACAGAGGCTGCGCTGGACCTGGCTCGCGAGGCGGGCCTTGCACGCTTGAGCCTCGATCAGGGCTACGGACCGGAAACTCTCTGGGAGCCTGAGCCGGTCACTGTCACCTTGTCTGGCACGGTTGTGCCTCTGCCTGTGAGAACCTTTCTTCAGGCAACGCCTGATGCGCAAGACGTTATGGTTGAAGATGCGCGCAATTGGCTCAGCGAAACACGAATGATTGCCGATCTGTTCGCAGGCCTGGGCACTTTCGCATTCGGCTTGAGTGGTTCCGCGCGAGTGCTTGCAGCAGAAGCTGACCGCGCCGCTCACCTGGCGTGCAAAGCGGCTGCCAACCGGACCGGAAAATCGGTCTTTCCGATCCATCGAGACCTGTTTCGAAACCCGCTTCAACCCGACGAACTTGATCGATTTGACGCAGTGCTGCTTGATCCTCCGCGCGCTGGGGCGAGGTCTCAGATTGATCAAATCGTAAAGAGCGCGGTTGGCCGTGTTGTGTATGTCAGCTGCAATCCGTCCAGTTGGTCGCGCGATGCAACCGTGCTGTGCGGCGCAGGCTTTAAACTTCGAAGCCTGCGCCCGATCGGCCAGTTTCGCTGGTCAACCCATGTAGAGCTCACGAGCCTCTTTGAACGCTAGCGCCTCAGCATCATAAGGATCCGACCTTCTAACCAGTCTTGATGCTCAGGTTCGCTGAAGGCATGCCCTGCGCCCTCGCACCAATCGATCCTCGCATCATTTGCATCCCAACTTTGAGCGAAGGCTTGGGCCGTGCGATCCTCGCGCGCCAACAGGATCGATATCGGGCCCGTAAACTTCGCCAGTTGCCTGGCCATTTCGCTTGCGAGGGAAGATTCTGGCTCGCCGGAGCGTATGGAATGGCGCAATCCACGCGCGAGCTTGCGCAAATCCACACCGCCGCTCAGCAAACGGACAATCTCGCGCGGATTTGTCAACTTTGCAGCATAGCGCGATCGCACAGCATTCGGCGCTGGAATGCCGGCATCTTCCTCAAGGGTCCAAGGATTTGCGAGAACGAGCGCATCACAGCCCATGCCAGCTGCGAGCATCAACGCGGATGCGGCATCGCAATTGCCGAACGCGACAACCCGTTCCACCTGAGGGGCCATAGCCCGAAAGGCCTCAAGAGCCGCAGCAATATCACGCTCGCTCGTGCGGAAGCCCCTGTCTTCACCCTCGCTATCGCCGACACCGCGTCGATCAAACCGAAACACCGGAAAGCCCGATTTCGCGATACGAGCAGCCAACCGCGCTTGCCTTTGAAAAGCGCCGGACCGAACTTCGGCGCCTCCGCTGACTATGAGCAAGCCACTAGTCCCAGGCGCTGTATCGAGCGTGCCCGACAGTGTAAGGCTGCCGCAAGCAAAGGTGAGAGGAAGACGGCTCATCATGGCTTTTTGTGCGCGTCGTTGAGATCTTGGATGATTCGCTCAGAGAGCGCATCCGCTTGCGCTCTGTCGAACCCAGGCTCAGCGCGAAGCCACAGACCCGCGCCACCAATCTCAGATTGCGTCACCAGCGTGTGTATCGGAGCGAGGCCTTGTTCGTCGGCGGCCTCAAGCTCGCGGATCATTTGCGCGCAGATGGGCCAGCCTGCGAGCCTCAGGCCTTCGCGGCGCCCAACTTCCAAAAGACGTTCGCGTGTTTCGTGCCCCCCCGCTTCGCGCGCCGCCAGTATCTGGGCTCGAAGCATGGTCTTTAGAATTGATGCGCCAGTCTCTGCAGCATAGGCCCAGCCGGGTATATCGTCTGACAAAACAAGTGACCCGGCGCGAAACGACACGATATGCGTTGCATTGAGTTGTTTAGCGGCGTCGCGAACCGCAGCTTGCCATTGCGCAAGTGTCTGAGTCTCCAAAGGCGCGAGGCTTTCATTGGTTCCCGGCAGATCAGGAAGAAACACATCAATTCCATCCGCATCTAAGCGGCGCATGACTTCAACCGTTAAACGCCGCAGCTTGTTCGCTTCATCAAACAGTGCTGGCACGAGAAGAACCCGGTGCGCGCGGGCTTTATCGAATGAAAGCAGCAACTCCTCGTGGACGCGGCCATCCGCGCTTGTGGGTTGCCACGTGCTGATCATGCGTTTGTGCTCTGCGCTGACGGCAAGGCGACTGCGTCAGGCTGACTTGGTTTTGGCATCTACGAAGGCGAGCAAAGCGCCGTAGGTTTCCAGCATCTCGCCCTCGACCTCATCGTCCTCAATGACGATGTCCAAACGATCCTCGATTTCAGTAAGGAGCCCGGCAACGGCCATCGAATCGAGTTCGGGCATATGTCCAAACAGCCCCGATTCCATGGTAAGCGCCTGTGCGTCTTGTTCATCGACGCCAAGAACTTCGGCGATAATAGCTTTCAATTCTCCATCCACGGGCGAGGAGACCGGCTCACCGGCCATCGGCGTGTTCGTCTCGCTGAGTGCCGGGTTTGTGCTCATGGCCTTTGTAATCCCTTGTCTTGCCGTTGGACGCTCGCGACCATTTAACCCTACGGCATTGCCGCGAGAGTTCCAGTCAATAGGCGCGCGCACTTAGCTATCGCGCGGCATACGCGCAAGTTTTGGGAATGGTGTTGCTCGGGTTCGCGATACGGCAAGCTTAGCTAGATCAATCCAAGCGCGAGGATGAGCCATGTCGAGGCAGTCGATTTGATAACGGGGCCTCACGCGCTCCATCCAGTCTGCTTTGTATCGATCATTACCTGTTCCAAAGTCGATGAGGTCGACTTGGTCTGCGTCGATGACATGCTCGGCCAAGGTTGCGGTAAGTATCGTTCCAGCTGAGAGCTCAGCGCGATCGGCCAAGTGAGCGAGCTTGTGGATGTAAGCGATGCCATTCTCCACAGTCCAAAACTGCGCGGCGATCGGAGTGTCGTCAAGGAATGCAAAACCGAGTCTTAGGCGCCCGGCTGCTCCTTCCTGCTCGGCAAAGGCGCGCAGCATATTGGGTGCGCCCTCGGTCGGCTTCCAGCTCGCCGCGTAGATGGCTTCATACTGCGCCCACAGAGTGTCATCGAAAACGGTCACAATCTGTGTGCTTAGATGCTTTGCCTTGCGCTTTACTGTCGCGCGCAGCTGACCGGGACGCGTGCTCCAATAATCGGCAAAGCTGCGGCCTTTCACTTCAAGGACATGGTTCGCATCACATTGGGTGACCTCAACACGCCACCCCGCTGAGGCAAAGGCATCGGCCAATCGCGTCGCTGAGCCATCCTCATCAGGCACCGGGCGTAGCGTTACTCGGTGGCTTTGGCCGCGCAATCGCTGGGCAATGGAGGCTAATCCTCCTTGGCCCGCTTCACTGTTGGGCGCGTGAGGTCGCCAGATGAAGCTGTACCAATTCGTAAGAGCTTCAAGACGGCCATTCACCCGACGTAGAGCCACGGCAGCGCCGCTTTCTTCATCGCGAATGATAAACGGCTCTAGGCCACTCTCAGCCAGAAGAGCAAACCACTCGGGTCGATCAAACGGCCCGGCCGTGTGCAAGCGATCAAGGCTGAGAGCAAAG
>JBCBOW010000018.1:0-10894 GCA_039821045.1 Pseudomonadota bacterium | reverse complement strand
GGGCCAGGCGCCATCCTTCATCCGCAACAATTTCGATATTCGCTTTGGCCAAGCCAAAGGCGCCAATCACGGCGCGACCATCCGCCGCTGGGCCCGGCTGACAGAGGATCACTCGCTCGATCCTGTCGCAAAGCTGGTGCTGATGGGTGACGTCATGCCGCCAGGCGCCATGAGGATTATGCAGCGGCCCGGCCCGATCAGCTCGATCAATTGGAGCTTTAACGTGCTCGATCCCGAAACCCGCTCAGCGGGTGGCTGGTATCTCGCTGAGAACGCGAGCCAGCATGCCGATGTCGGCTATTCTTCAGAGCGGTTGAGAATGTGGGATGTGGAAGGCCGCCAGGTGCTTGACGGCCTCCAATGCGTTGCGGTGTTTGGCTAAATGTGCTGGGCCAACAGCGTTGGGCTAGCTAGCGCGCCTCAGACGTCTTCGAATTTGGGCGCGCGCTTTTGCATCGCGGCCATGACCGCTTCGATCTGATTGGGCGTGCGCATAATCGCGTCTTGCTCAACGCTTTCCTCCAGCAGAATGGCGTCAGTGTCCCGCTCAATCATCACCGCCTGCAGGCGCTTTGCTGCGCGGATAGCGTGTGGATTGCGGTTCGCGATTTCAGCCGCGATGGCGTTCGCGCGGGCAAGTGGATCCGCATCCAGATAGGTCACGAGCCCGTATTCCTGACCTTCTTCGCCCGTGAACTCGCGGTTGGTGTAGATCAATTCGCGCAGAATATCGTCGCGCACCAGGCCACGCCATAATGCATAGCCCCCCATATCAGGCACAAGCCCCCATTTGAGCTCCATGATCGCCATGCGCGTTTCGGGATGCGCGATGCGGATGTCAGCGCCGCTCGCGATCTGCAGCCCGCCGCCAAAGCACACGCCATGCACCGCCGCGATCACAGGCATGGGCAGTTTGCGCCAGAGCGTTGCGACCTGTTGGAATGTGTTTGAATTGCCATGAGTGCGCGGCAGAAGATCGCTGGGCTCTTTGGTGAAGCTGGAGGTATCGAGCCCGGCGCAGAAGGCGCGGCCCTCACCCGAAAGCACCACCACGCGCGCGCCGCTCAGCGTATGGAGGATTTCCCCCGCTTCAATGATCGCTGCAAACATCGCCGGATCGAGCGCGTTCATCTTGTCGCCGCGCGTCAAGCGAACATGCGCTACGCCCGCGGCATCAAGGTCGATCGAAATGCGATCGTTTGAGTGAACTCTCTCGCCGCTGTCGGGCGCAAGGGTGGCGGTCTGGGTCATGGGCATCCTCGTCTGGGCTCGTATGGTTGCGCCGCAGATTGGGCCACCGCGCGCACGAAGTCTACCCTTTAGCGCGCTATGCGATAACGGGCCGAGCCGCCCGGATCGGACAATCGAACCAAACGGGCGGATTAAACAGAAGGATTATGCCGCTGGATCAGTCAGCAATCGGACCCCGAAACGTGTAGGCGCTTGGTCCGGGAGGGGCATCCAGGTAATATCCGCCATCAGGATGCGTTGCCAAGATGCGCGCCAGGCCAAACGGTTCGAGCTTTGCGCGAACCCTCGCCACGTGGACAGCGACGCTGTTCGTCTCAGGCTCGAATGTGATGCGCCAAACGTCAGCCAAAAGGCGGCGTTTGCTCATGCGCTGCCCCGGCTCTTCTGCCAGGCGCCACAGCAGCTCAAACTCACGCGGGTGAAGCGAAAGCCACTGATCCTCCACCCTGCCATCGCGATGCAAAAGATCGAGCGTGACATCGCCCGCCTCGCGAAATCTTGGGATCAGCGTATCGCTGTCCGGAAAAATAGTATAAACCGCCGAACTATTCACAAGTTGTCCCCTGCTCTCATTGAATAGACTTCACTCTCGGTAAAGATAAGATGATCGAGCAACTCAATATCCAGCGCATTTGCGATTTCTGATACTCGGCACGTCGCCTCAATATCGCAGCGGCTCGGTCGGCTATCCCCCGAAGGATGATTGTGAGCGATGATCATACTCGCTGCTCTTACACCCAATGCATGTGTAAACAGATCACGAAGGCGCAAGGAAAGCGTGCTTTCGCTGCCCTGCCCCAAAGAGGTCTCCCCCAAAAAGCCGCGCTCTGCATCCAGGAAAACCGCATGAAAGCGCTCATCGCACTTGCCCCCGAGGGAAGCATACGAGCCCGGCCCGTGAACAACGATCCGCCGCAGATGCGCGATCAAAGCGGCCAGCTGACGCTCCGCCTTCGCATCAGAATTGACCGAGGGGGCAGGCGGCGAGATGCGCGCGCATGGAGCGCGCCTTTCTTCATGCGCTCCCAATAAAGCCGGGCGTTGGGCAGCCGAACTACGCGTAAAGGGACGAGCAAAAGCCAAAGTCATAGGGCGCTCCTTAAGGGGTCAAGCGCTTCAGCGCAGTGTTGAGGGACACCAGGCGCATGGTCAGCCTCGCACCTCGCGCGCGGCGATCAGCCCGCCCAGGCGCGTCGGAATGCGCCATTCGCGATAGGAGCCATGGGCTTTTTCGCGGCGCACATGGCGCGCGAGACCAAAAGCAAGAATGAAAAGCTGCAGCCAACTCGGCGCGATGATCATGACAGCATAAGCGACCGGCGAGATCGCCTCTGTGATGCCACGCGCGGCATGCGCTGCGATCGCTAAAAGTTGCATCGCAGCGATCCACAAAGGGTAATTGCGGTTGGCGTTGAGCGCGATGAACAAAAGGAGCAAGCCTGCGACCAGATCGTTGACGGCAAAGAAAAGATCGATCTCGGTCAATTGGAATTGTGACCCGATCAAAAACTCATAAGAGCGACTGACGATCTTGAAAAAAAAGAACCACACAAAGGCGATTATGCGCTCAGGCCCAGCGCCCCATCGGAACGCAGCGAGACATAACAAGAGCGCGAGCGCGTCTTGCAGGTAGGCTCGTAGGTCTGAGACTATGAAATCAAGCATCGTCAGCCGCTTTTATGATTAGGCGCGTTCAAGCTCTTCGGGCTTAGACGGTTCGAGCGACGCTTCGGTGATCTCAGTCTCAATGTTGGCATCGCCAGCCATTTTCTCGCGCGCCACTTTGCTCAGTTCATCATGAACCCGCAGAAGGCTGCTCGACATCGACATGGCGTGCGCTTCAGCTTGATTGAGGCGAAGAAGAGCGCGCTGTCCGGTATCCACCTCAACGCCTGGGTTCTGGCGGGCAGACAGCATCGCCTGTTTAAGGCGGGCAAAAGCAATCATCGATTCATCAGCGACAGCCTCGGCTTCGCGGATCAGTTTCTTAAGGTTGTGAGCATCAGCGCGCATGCGTTCGGTCATTGGTCATTCTCCCGCTTCGCCTGTGCCCCTCAGGAAAAGCCTCGTTCGTCTACGGGGATGTCAGCACGACCAGCCATTGCCTCGCTCAAGGTCACCGCGGCCGTAACAGTGAGAACCACGGCGGCCAGAAAGGCAAACGCGATGCCCACGATCGCCGCGAGGCGAAACATGACGGCGTACTCTCCATCGAGCAGCCCGGGGACGACCTTTGGTTCCCCCGGTTTTAGCCAAGGGGCCCGTTCGATCATCGGCAAGACGTCGTTCATTTCGACAGTCGCTGCCTTGTCCCGATCCCCCATATCGAATCCGAAAACGGTTCTGGGCACCTGAGAAAATCTGTATGCAGGTTCGCTATAGCCCTTCAGAGAAGGTGCAACCTCTTCAAATCCTTCAGGAAGGTTTTCCTCTTTCGCGTTAGTGGGCGGGCTAACTTTTCCTTTCGTATGGGCCCGATATTCGACCACCAAGTCAGCCAGATTGCTGACCTTGTACAAATCCTTAAGTGCGCGAATGTGTTGATTGACGCGAGTCTCTGACACGCCAAGCTCTTTTGCGATGATCTTGATCGGGACCCGCCGATCGATCCGCTGCATCACTTCGCTCTGCCGCTCTGTGAGAGGCCGGGACGCTCCAGGCGCCATGATTTCCTCCTAGCACTTTTACCCGTAAACTACGGAGTTAACCCCTATAACACGTGAACCTGCCTAGTTGCTCCCAAGAAAGACAACATTATGTGTTTAACACTTCATGCTGCAGAACTGTTCACGCCGAGCTTCGACAGGAACCTTTTGATATTTCTAGCTGCTTGTCTCAGTCGCTGTTCATTTTCGACCATTGCGATGCGAACAAAACCTTCGCCCTCTTCGCCATAACCAACGCCAGGCGCCACCGCGACTTGAGCTTCGGTTAGCAATTGTTTTGAAAACTCAAGACTGCCCATGTCCTTTAGCGCAGGCGGCAGCGGGGCCCAGGCGAACATGGATGCGGCGGGAGATGGGATGTGCCAGCCCGCGCGCCCGAACGATTCCACCATAACATCGCGCCGCTTGCGATAAAGATCGCGGTTTTTCTCAACAATATCCTGCGGTCCGTTCAGCGCGGCGCAGGCGGCGGCTTGGATCGGGGTGAAAGCGCCATAATCCAAGTAGGACTTTACCCGTGTAAGCGCTGCGATCAGATCCTTGTTGCCCACCGCAAAGCCCATCCGCCAGCCAGCCATGGAATAAGTCTTGCTCATGCTGGTGAACTCAACCGCCACGTCCTTCGCGCCGGGGACCTGCATGATCGAGGGGGTGGGATTGCCGTCATAATACAGCTCGGAATAGGCGAGATCAGAGAGCAGCCAGACCTGGTTTTCGCGCGCCCATGCAACGAGCCTTTCATAAAACGCCAAGTCCACGGTTTCTGATGTCGGGTTTGAAGGATAACTCACAACCAAAACGCTGGGTCGCGGCACGGTGAAGTTCATGGCGCTTTCGAGCGAGCGCCAATAGTCCTCGTCCGGCGTCGTGGGGACAGACCGGATCGTCGCACCAGCGATGATGAAGCCGAATGTATGGATGGGATAAGAGGGGTTTGGCGCGAGCACGCAATCGCCCGGCGCCGTGATTGCAGTGGCAAGACTGGCGAGCCCCTCTTTGGAGCCCATCGTCACCACCACTTCGGTTTCCGGATCAAGCTCAACGCCAAAGCGGCGCGCGTAATAATTGGCCTGCGCGCGCCGCAGGCCGGGGATGCCTTTGGACTGCGAATAGCCATGCGCATCGGGTTTCGCTGCCACTTCGCACAGCTTGTCGATGACATGCTGCGGCGGCGGCTGATCCGGATTGCCCATCCCCAGATCAATGATGTCTTCCCCGGCCTGACGCGCGGCATGCCTGAGCGCGTTCACTTCAGCAATGACATAGGGTGGCAACCGCTTCATGCGGTAAAACTGGTTATTCATTGCTCATCCTGCATGTATCTGCGCAATCTATCCCTGTCCTCGCGCAACTTAAGTCTACGCCATTCACTGTCGATGTGGGAAGGCGTTTTCGCTACATAGGGCAAATAAGCGGGGAATCGTTGTGGCAAAGAGCACTGGTGCTGCGGCTTCCCAAAAACAGAGAGGCAGCGATAAGGCCATGGCAGAGAACAAAGACACTCAAGCCACACCCGCCAGCGAGACACTCAGCGGCTTTTTTGAGAACCCGTTCTTCGACATGAAGGGCGAGGCCATGCGCGAAATGTTTGCAAACGCGCTGCCAGGCTCGCCCGCTGATGCCTTGCCAAACGCCGCCGCTCTGTTCCCCGGCGAGATTGAAACCGGCGATCTTGGCGAGTGGGCGAAGGCGGGCGCGGAGCTGCAAAACATGTGGGTTTCCTACGCGGCCGAACAAGCGCGCGAAGCGGCGCAAAAGACGGCCAATGACGGCAGCCTGCTTGATCCGGCGCAATGGCTGGTCATCTCGCAGAGCCTGATGCAGCAGATGCCCAAGGGTATCTTTGAAGCGCAGGCCAAGCTTGCTCAGGATTCGTTTCAGCTGTGGAGCGGGATGCTGGGCCGGTTCGCCTCATCGGCGACAGGCATGTTGAACGCGAATGAGAGCGACAAAGCCGCTGCGCCCGATCTTGCTCCCCTGCCGCTTAAGGACCGCCGCTTTGCTGATCCCGCCTGGGCTGAGCACCCCGCCTTTGCTCTGCTGCATCAGACCTATCTTATGCTGGCGGAGTATTTCCGTCAGTCGGTCGCCTCGATGCAAGGGCTCGATAAAGACAAACGCGGGCAGCTGGAGTTTGCGATAAACTCCCTCGCTGAAGCGATGAGCCCGAGCAACTTCCTGCTCACCAACCCGGTGGTGATGAAGCGCACCATCGAGACGCGCGGGCAAAATCTTGTGAACGGGATGCGCCACCTGATCACGGATCTCAAACGCGGGCAGCTCACACACACCGATCCCAATGCCTTTCGCCTGGGCGAGAACCTGGCGGCAACGCCGGGCAAGGTCGTCTACGAGACACCGCTCTTCCAACTGATCCAGTATAGCCCCAGCACCAAGGACGTGTTCGAAGTGCCGCTGGTGATCTTCCCGCCGTGGATCAACCGGTTCTATATTCTCGATCTCAATCCCAAGAAGAGCTTTGTGAAATGGGCCGTCGATGCTGGCATCACGGTTTTCATGGTGAGCTGGAAATCGGCAGATGAAAGCCTCTCAGACATGGTCTGGGATGATTATATTCGCGCTCAGATGGAAGCGATCGATCATGTGCGCGATCGTCTGGCGGTGCCGCATGTCCATACGATCGGCTATTGCGTGGCGGGCACCACGCTTGCTGCAACGCTCTCGATTATGGGGCAACGTGATGAAGCCGACAAAGTGAAAAGCGCGACCTTCTTCACAGCACAGGTCGATTTCGAGCGCGGCGGCGATCTGAAGCATTTCGTTGATGATGCGCAGATCGAGATGATCGGGCAGCTGGGCAACAAAGGCTATGTCGATGGGCGCTATCTTGCGGCGACGTTCAACGCGCTGCGCGGCAAGGACTTGATCTGGAATTACGTCGTCAACAATTACCTGCTTGGCGAGGATTATCCCGCGTTTGATCTGCTGCATTGGAATGGCGATGTGACCAACCTGCCTTCGCAATGGCACGGTCAATATCTGCGCGATCTCTACCGCGACAATCTAATGGTCGAAGCTGGTAGGCTGGTCGCAGATGGCACCCCGATTGATCTCACCAAGGTGCACACGCCCAGCTACATCCAAGCCGGTCGCGAAGATCATATTGCGCCTGCGGAAAGCGTCTGGCGGGTGACGGAACACTTCCAGGGACCGGTTGAATTCGTGCTCGCGGGCTCGGGGCATATCGCAGGCGTCGTCAATCCTCCGGCAGCCAACAAATACCAATATTGGCTTGGCGATAAGGACGCAGGATCGCTCGACGCCTTCGTCGAAAGCGCTGAAGAGCATCCGGGCAGCTGGTGGCCGCATTGGCTCGATTGGCTGGAAAAGCAGGACGCAGCGCGCGTGCCTGCGACCGGCAAACGCAAGCCTGGCGGGCGTGGTGACAGCGTGATCGAAGATGCCCCGGGGCGCTATGTGAAGGCCCGATAGAGTGCAGCATAGCGCAGGCATTATGAGCAGATATCTTATGGTGAGCGCGCAGGTATCTGGGCTCTTTCACGGGTTTTGATCCAAATTTTCAACGGCTTGGCAGTCCGCCAGCCAGTTTATTGTGCACTGCACAAAAATCCTTGACTTCGCGTTCGCAATGCGTATTTTGTGCGGTGCAACATGAAGTGAGGATTTTATGGCAGACCAAGCCAATCAATCAAAGATCGATGCCGCTGCTGAGAAGGCTTACGAAGAAGCAGCTACGAAAACTGTAGCCGCTCCGGAAGCCACACCTGCCGCACCGGCGAAGAAGGCACCTGCGAAGAAGGCACCGGCTTCGAAGGCGACCACAGCGAAAGCCCCCGTCAAGAAAGCGCCGGCCAAAAAGGCTCCAGCCAAGACGACCGCGGCCAAGACGACTGCTGCGGCCAAGACGACTGCTGCGGCCAAGACCACGGCAGCGAAAGAGGCTTCAACGGCCAAGGCCCCCGCCACGGCCAAGAAGGCAGCGGCTCCTGCCAAAAAGGCGCCTGCAAAGAAGGCACCTGTCAAAGCTTCAACGAAAAAAGCGACCACCAAGGCCGCTCCTAAAACTGAAACTACCAACCCCATTTCCAAATTAAAGGATACCATCATGTCAACTGCAGAAAAGACCGACATCACCGCCCAAGCCAAGGACATGGCTGCCGACATGCAGGAGCGTCTCAAGACCGCTTATACAAAGACCGGTGAATTCGCTGGCGAAGTCAACGAGTTCAACAAAGCCAACGTCGACGCAGTCGTCGAGAGCGGCAAGATCTTCTTCGCCGGCGCACAAGAGCTGGTTAAGGACAACGTCGAAACCGGCAAGAGTGTGGTTGAGACCGTCACCGAAGACGCCAAGAAGATGGCTGCTGTCAAGTCACCGACCGAGCTTATGCAGCTTCAGGGCGAACTCGCCCGTCGCAACTTCGACGCTGTTGTTTCTTACGGCTCGCAGCGCACCGAAGCTTGGGTGAAGCTCTACAACGACGCCTTTGCGCCGATCTCGAACCGCGTCAGCGTTGCTGCGGAAAAGATCACCAAGGCTGCCTAAGCCAACTAAGTTTCTGAGCCGGACCTCTCCTCTCTCCCAATTCCGGCTTATGAAAGCGCGCTGATTGCAGCGCATAGGGCCAGACAGGACATAGCGTTCCTGTCTGGCCCTTTTTGTGTCGTCTAGACGATCCCGGAGCCGAGCGGTGTCACGTGCGTTAAGACTTTGGGCGCTAGAGCGGTGAAGACGCCTTGCGCACGCGCAAACGAATCCCATAATGGATGATCAATGGTCCAGCACATCGACACCCCTTCTTTGCCCATTGCGGATGACCGGCTCGCGTGCCTTTTCACAGCCGCCATTGTGGCGAGCGATGAAGACACCGGCACGGGCGGCGGAGCGGATACCGATGGCGAAGTGGGCATCGCGACAAAGACGCGGACAAAGCCCAAGAAGCCCAGCCAATACAAAGTGCTGATGCTTAATGATGACTACACACCCATGGAATTTGTGGTGATGGTCCTCAAACGCTTCTTCAGCATGGATCTCGAACAAGCCACCCGCGTGATGCTCCATGTGCACCAAAAGGGCGTCGGCGTGTGCGGGATTTTCCCGTATGAAGTGGCGGAAACCAAGGTCAATCAAGTGATGGATTTCGCGCGGCAAAACCAGCATCCGCTGCAGTGCACGCTCGAGAAAGCCTGACAATCAAGCCTGACGCGCCGCCTTCTCCGGTGCGCCCATCCCAATGAAGCAGGGCGATGAAACAACCCCACCATCCCGAGCCAGATCCCGTCGAACCAGGGCAGGAAAGCGTGTGGGATTATCCGCGACCCGCAGTCTGCGAGCCCACTGATCGGCACATTCAGATTATCCATCGCGGCGTGACACTGGTTGACACTCGCAAGGCGTGGCGCACGCTCGAGACGAGCCATCCGCCAACCTATTACATCCCGCCTGAAGACGTTGCGATGGAGCATCTCGTGCCCGTCAGCCGCCGCACGATGTGCGAATGGAAAGGGCAGGCGCGCTATTACGATATTGTTGTCGGCGATGATCGGATCGCGGGGGGCGCCTGGGCCTATGCCGATCCCACTGCGAGCTTTCAGGGCATTACGGATCATCTAGCGTTTTACCCCGATCCGCTCGATCAATGCCTCGTTGATGGCGAGGAGATCACACCCCAGCCAGGGCAATTTTACGGTGGCTGGATCAGCCAATATGAAGCCGGGCCATTCAAGGGCGGGCCAGGAAGCCAATTTTGGTAACGCCAACGCCCCCCGCCATAGTCTTAGCCGCGCACAGGCGGGCTGCGCATAGACCATGACGTAAAGCAAAAACCGCGCTAAGGCGCACGCCAACAACGACAAGATCACTCAACCCGGGACGAGATGTGCTGACCTTCATCCCCAGTATAGACCGATATATCTTTCGGCTGGTGATCGTCCCTATGCTCGGCGTGTTCGCCCTCGCCGCCTCGCTCCTGCTGCTCGACAAAATGCTGCGGCTGTTTGATTTCGTGGCGGTCGAAGGCGGCCCGGTCGGGGTCGTGTTCAAAATGCTCGGCGCGCTCATCCCAGAATATGCGAGCCTTGCCATCCCCTTGGGCCTTTTGCTCGGCGTGCTGCTGGCCTTTCGCAAACTCGCAACCTCTTCAGAGCTCGATACGATGCGCGCGGTCGGCTGGTCATACAATCGGCTTTTGCGGGTGCCTTATGCGATCACATTGGTGCTGATCGCGGTCAATGTGGCGCTGGTGTTCTACATCCAGCCGGTCAGCCGCTATTATTATGAGCAGATGGAATATGAGCTGCGCTCAGGCGCTTTGGGTGCATCGATCAAGGTCGGGGAGTTCACCAAGCTCGCTGATCGCATGGCGCTGCGCATCGAGGCGAGCGAAGACGACGGGCGGCGCCTGATCGGCATCTTTGCCCGCGTGTCCAACTCCAAGAACCAAGTGCTCTCGATCAGCGCGCGCGAGGGGTCTTTCCTGGCAACCCGCGACAGCCCGGATACGATCATCCTGCGGCTTTCAGAAGGCACGATTGTTCAGGATACGGGCGCTGAAAGCCCCCGCGTCCTGAGCTTCAGCCGCCATGATCTGCCGATCGATCTGCCCGCTGTCGAAGAGTTTCGATCGCGCGGAAACGAGACCGCTGAATACATCCTGCCCGAGCTCTTGCGCATCGGCTGGAGCGAAGAGGCGGATGAGCAATTGCGCGATGCGAGCCAGGCAAGCTTCAATTTCCGTCTGGTCGAGGTGGTGATGATGCTTTTGATGCCGCTGTTGGCCGTCGCGCTCGCGATCCCGCCCAAACGATCGACCAGCGCGCTGGGCGTCTTCGTCTCGATTGTGATGGTGGTCGCGTATCACAAGGTCAATCAATACGGGGAGGATATTGCCGCGCTTGGCCGGATCGATCCGATCATCGCGCTGTGGGGGCCGTTCTTCCTCTTCGCCGCGCTGATCGTGTGGATGTATTATCAGGTCGCCTATGTACCAGGTGGC
>JBCBOW010000017.1:0-11654 GCA_039821045.1 Pseudomonadota bacterium | reverse complement strand
CCAATCCGGCAGGTTACGTGCCCGGCACCGCTATGGTCGCAGGCGCGGTCCGCGATGGTGAAAGCCGTGCCGCGATCGTGGCTTATCTTGCTACGACAAGCGAATAGGCAGAGCAAAGCTCAAGGCTCAAAACCCAAGCGAGACACGCCAAATTGGACCTGCACAAAGTCCTCCTGTTCCTGAGCGAACGCCGTCTGAAGAGGGAACCGGCGGTGCTGGTCACGGTTTGCGCGGTTGAAGGCTCTTCCATGCGCAACCCTGGCACGATCATGGGCGTCGCTGAGGACGGCAGCTTTGAAGGCTCGCTCTCAGGCGGTTGCATTGAGAACGCAGTGGTTGCGGAAGCGCTGGACACGCTCAAGGATGGCATGCCCCGGATCGTTCGATTTGGGGCCGGATCGCCCTATCTCGATATCAAGCTGCCCTGCGGCGGTGGACTGGATCTGCATTTTTGCCCGATTTCCAGTGACGATGAGATCGCAGCCGCGTGCCTTGAGACGATACACAGCCGAAGGCCGTTTTCGATTGCTGTGGAGCCGGGTGGGGTTTTGCATAAGGCGGGCTGGGAGACTTCTCGCTTTGAGGCTGCAAGCGGGACCGGGGTCTTTGGCCACTGGCCCGCGCCGCAATTGCAGATCATTGGCCATGGGGCAGGCGTTGAAGCGCTGGCCCGGCTCGGAACGCTTTTGGGGTGTTCGACGCGCGTCCTGACTTCCGATGAGCGAATACACGATGCGCTGAGGACGCATGAGATTGACGTAGACATTCTCAAACGCCGCACGCAGACGGATGTGTTGGTGAGCGATCCTTGGACCGCGTTTGTCTTCCTGTTTCATGATCACGACTGGGAGATCGAGCTCATGGCGCGCGCGCTGGAGCTGCCGCATTTCTATCTAGGCGCAATGGGCGGTCGCAAAGCGCATACGATGCGCTGCGAAGCGCTTGCTGCGCGCGGGGTTAGCCAAGAAAAGCTTAAAACGATCCGCGCGCCGATCGGGGTCTTTCACTCGTCTCGCGATCCCGATACGCTCGCCTTGTCAACCTTGGCGCAGGTGGTGAAGGCTTACCAGGACGCCGATTTTCAAACCCTTTGTGCCGAGCTCGCGCTTGGCTGAGCTGCGCCTTGGCGTTGCGGTGCTCGCGGCGGGAGCTTCGCGCAGATTTGGCGATACGGACAAGCTGACCGCGCTGCTTGATGGGCAGCCCTTGGGCGAGATCGTGTGCAATACCATTCCACGCGGCATGTTTGATCATCGCTGGGTGATCGCCTCGGTCCCTGACCATCCTTGTGCCCCGGCTTGGCGGGCTGAGGGTTTCACCCCCTTGGTCAATCCGTCTGCGGATGAAGGTATGGGCACGTCCGTCGCTCTTGCTGGCTTTGCTGCAAAAGAAGCCGGGTGCGATGCGCTGTTGCTCGCGCTTGCCGATATGCCGCTTGTCCCGGTCTCGCATTTTGAAGCGCTTGTCGATCAGATCCGCGCGGGCGGTGCACAAGGCATCGTGACCTCCGCATCAGGCGAGACCCGCATGCCGCCCGCAGCCTTTGGCGCGTCTCACCTTAGCGAGCTCGCTGGGTTGAGCGGCGACCAAGGGGCGCGCGCGCTGTTGCAGCGCGGGGATGTCCTTGCGTGTCCTCCAGAATGGTTGGCGGATGTCGATACCCCCGAAGCGCTCGCCGCACTTAACGCTCGGATCATAAAGAACGGCCCCGCATAAGTGCCCGAGAGAGGCATGCGGGGCCGCCAAAGGTTTCAGGCCGGATTGGAGAGAGGAGAGGGCCTGAGAAATCGGGTTTGCGTTAGGTGCCCCTAAAAGTTGTATTGCGTCGAAAACTGCACGCGCTGAAGATTGCCGCTGCGCCCATCTTCGAGGATGCGCTCGGCATACATCAGCTCAACACCGATATTGATCGGGCCGACCGGGTTCCAAATCAGATTCGCAAACGCGTTCCAACTCTCATCAGTCACCTGGTCTGTCGTCAGCTGCACTGGGTTGTCCGCTTTGAAATAGGCGCCGGCAATGTTCGAGCGCAGCTTGTCTGACCAGACGTGGCGATAGGCGGCGAAACCCGAATAGGTGAAGATCGGGTCGAGTGATCCGTCCATATTGATCGCCGCATCATTAACGATGTTGAGACCGATATAGCGGCCAAGACCATCGCCGGCGGTCGCCATGAAGCGCAGGTCGTCCTTTTCGCCCACCTTGATTTTGCCCGAAAGGCTGAGGCCATAGCCGAAGGCAGCATCATCAACGCCCATGAGATCATCGGTGGAGACATGGAGCTGGCGCAAAATGCCCGCCGCGGTGAAATTGCCCCAGTCGCCTGACCAATTGTAGCGCGCAACGAAGTCCGGCAATTGGTCATCGCCCGCGATCACCCGCGCGCCTGTTTGCGAAGTGACGACCGTCTCGGGCTGTTCGACCGCGATTTGGAGGCCGCCATCGGTGTAGCGGATCAGCGGCTGACGGTCGAAGACAGTGCCCGGCGTCACACCGATGAAGTCAAGCGTATCCGGCAGCGCGCCGACATTCTGGAACGTCGACCATCCCTGGCCAAAGGTCCAATTGTCGTAATTGATCAGCGCGTTGCGAATCCGGGGCACGAAGCTGTTTGAAATGCGCTCGTTGCCGCCCTCGGTCACGTTGAAATCGAGCTCGATCAGCCCGGTCAGTTTGTGGCCAGTGCCAACGTCGGTCTCGGTCCGGAACAGAAACCGGGTCTGGCGCGCGGAGAAATCGGTGTCAAACCCGCTGGCCTCGCCGCCAACTGGGATTGCGACAGGAATGAGAAAGTCGCGCAGGATCGAGTTGCCCGGCAATTGACCGCCGCTCGTGCGCTGACTTATCGCGTCAAACTTGACGTAGCCATCATAAGTGACGCGCGTCTTGCCGACTTTGAAGCCTTCGCCTTCCCCGATGGGCAGGTCGATGATCTTCTCTGAAAACTCCGCCTGGCGCGTCTCAAGCGCGCGGGTTGTCTCGATCGCGGTGTCGGTCTGCTGGCGCATGGTCTGCTGCTCGGCTTTGATCGCCTCGGCCTGCGCGCGCATCGCTTGCTGCTCGGCCTGCATCGCCTGGTTCATCTGCTGCGTTGCGTCTGCCTCGCGATCGAGCCGTTCGATCAGGCCCTCGACCAGTCGTTCAAGCCGATCTAGCCGGTCCTCTACGCTCTGATCCTGTGCCATGGCAGGCGCGGCGGTGAGCGCGCTGGCTGCCATCAATCCGGCGGCGAAGGAAATGCGCGTCCCTATGCGCTTGACCAATTGCGACATTCTAACCCCTCCCAAGGCTTTCCTGCTTCTATCTTTTCAGGAGCCTTAGAATTGCCGCGCGGTTGCTTCATCGCCCAGCTAGCGGATAGTCTTACGACCTATGTCTGAGAGGGATCGAGGGAGAGGAGAAGGTATGGTTCAGGTGTCAAAAGGGAGAGTCGGTATGATCCATGCTGTTCAGCGTCCGCAAACAAGCCGGGCAACGCATTGTGTTCCTGAGCAATATCAAGAAATGTATCAGCGCTCTGTTGAGACGCCGGATGCGTTTTGGCTTGAACAAGCTGAGCGGCTCGATTGGTTTAAGACGCCGACAAAAGGGGGCGAGTGGTCGTTTGACCCGGCGCAGATTGCCTGGTTTGCAGATGGTAAGCTCAATCTTTGCTACAACGCTGTGGATCGCCATCTCGAAGAACGCGGCGATCAGACCGCGCTGATCTTTGAGCCCGACGATCCCGCTGATGCTGGGCGCACGCTGACTTATGCAGAGCTGCATGGCGAAGTCATCCGCATGGCCAATGCGATCAAGGCGATGGGCGTCAAAAAAGGCGACCGGGTTACGATCTATATGCCGATGATCATCGAAGGCGTGTTGGCGATGCTCGCCTGCGCCCGCATCGGCGCCATTCACTCGGTCGTGTTCGGTGGGTTCTCGCCCGAAGCGCTCGCGAGCCGGATTGAGGATTGCGACAGCCGCTTCGTTATCACCGCTGATGAAGGTCTGCGCGGGACCAAGCGCGTGCCGCTCAAAGCCAATGTTGATGCAGCGCTGGCCGAGCCCGATCATGAAACGCCGATCGATGGCATGCTCGTGGTGCGCCACACTGGCGGCGGCGCCTTCGACATGGTTGAAGGCCGCGATCACTGGTTTGACGATGTCGCCAGCAATGATCCGTGCCCGTGCGAGGAAATGAACGCCGAAGACCCGCTTTTCATCCTCTACACCTCCGGTTCCACGGGCAAGCCCAAAGGCGTGCTCCACACAACCGGCGGATATGGTGTCTGGACGGCGACCACATTCAACTATGTGTTCGATTACGCCCCGGGCGAGGTTTTCTGGTGCACCGCCGATATCGGTTGGGTCACTGGGCACAGCTATATCGTTTACGGCCCGCTGTTTAACGGCGCGACCGGCATCGTGTTTGAAGGGGTGCCCAATTATCCTGATCACGGACGGTTCTGGGAGGTTGTCGACAAGCACCAGGTCAACATTCTCTACACTGCGCCCACTGCAATCCGCGCGCTGATGCGCGAAGGCGATGAATGGGTGAAGAAGTATGACCGCTCTTCGCTGCGCCTGCTGGGATCAGTGGGCGAGCCGATCAATCCGGAAGCCTGGCGCTGGTACTATGACGTGGTCGGCGAGGGACGGTGTCCGATCGTTGATACCTGGTGGCAGACCGAAACAGGCGGTGTGATGATCACCACCCTGCCGCAAGCGCATGACATGAAACCGGGGAGCGCAGGCATGCCCTTCTTCGGGATTCAGCCGCAATTGGTCGACAATGACGGTGCAGTTCTCGATGGCGCGAGCGCTGAAGGTCCAGTGGAGGGCAATCTGTGCATCATCGCCAGCTGGCCGGGCCAGGCGCGCAGCGTCTACGGCGATCATGAGCGCTTCCAACAGACTTATTTCTCAAGCTACACCGGCAAATACTTCACCGGCGACGGCTGCAAGCGCGATGAGGATGGCTATTACTGGATCACGGGCCGCGTGGATGATGTGATCAACGTGTCAGGCCATCGGATGGGGACTGCTGAGGTGGAAAGCGCGCTGGTGCTCCATGCCAAGGTCGCAGAAGCCGCTGTGGTGGGCTACCCGCACGATATCAAAGGGCAGGGCATCTATTGCTATGTCACCCTGAACGCGGGCGAGGAGGGCAATGAGGCGCTCTACAAGGAGCTGCGCGCTTGGGTGCGCCAGGAGATCGGCCCCATCGCAACGCCTGATCATATCCAATTTACCGATGGACTGCCCAAGACGCGTTCGGGCAAGATCATGCGCCGCATCCTGCGCAAGGTCGCGGAGAATGATTACGGTTCGCTGGGAGACACCTCAACGCTTGCAGACCCCTCGTTGGTCGATCGTCTGATCGAAGGGCGGCAGAACCGATAGGGACGCTTAAGGCTATGCGTGTCATAATTGCCGATGATCACCCGCTTTTCCGCACCGCGCTCAGCCATGCGGTTGCGCGGGTGTGGGATGGCGCGGACGTGATCGAGGCAAGTTCCGCTGCAGAGGCGCGCGCGCAATTGGACGGCGGAGCAGAGGCGTTGCTGCTTGACCTGCATATGGAGGATTCAAGCGGTTTGAGTGTGCTGATGGATTTGCGTCAGGATTACCCCGCGCTGCCGATTGCGATTGTTTCAGCCAGCGAAGAGCCGCGCGTTTATGCCGCCGCGCAGCAATTGGGCGCGGCCGCCTTTATCCCCAAATCTGCCGGGCTTGACGATATGCGCGCCAGCCTTTGTGCCGTGCGCGACGGGGATCGCTCTTTCCCGGCCAACGCCGCCGACGATGACGATGATCTTGCACGCATTGCCAGCTTAACGCCCGCCCAGCGGCGCATTCTGGGCGCGATCCGGCAGGGCTTGCTGAACAAGCAGATCGCCTATGAACAGGACATCAGCGAGGCGACCGTCAAGGCGCATATCACCGCGATTTTCCGCAAGCTTGGTGTTTCAAACCGGACGCAGGCCGTGCTGCTGGCGGCGAAACTCGACGTTGATCAGCCGATTGCCGATTGCGGGGCGGCCTGACCGATTGGCCGGATCGTTTCAGCGGCGCGCTGGGCAAGGCAGGTGGAAATCAAGGCGCGCAAAGCCGCCGGCGAAGATGGTTTGAGCAGCCGGTTTGCATCCATTGCGACCGCAGCAAATTCGGTCTCTTCGCTGTCTTCAGCGGTGAGCAGGATGGCCGGCGGCTGCGCTTTCCAGGCCATGCACAACTCGCTGTAAACGCTGTCGCCGCGCTCTGCCCCATCAAGGCGGTAATCCATGATGACAATATCGGGCGGGGCGCTGCACACTTCTAGCGCGCTTCTCAGGTTGGCGGCGCAGACCGGTGTCAGTCCCCATTTGGCCAGTAAGGCCGAGGTCGCTGTGAGCACGGCGGGATCGTTATCGACCACCAGCACGCTCGCCTCGCTGACTTTGCGCACCGGGCGCTGCACCGCCTCAACCCCCAGCGCCGCGCCCCAGCGCTCAACCGGTACAGCCAGGGAAAAGCGGCTGCCTTGGCCGGGCTTTGACCGGGTTTCGATCTGCATCCCCAAAAGAGGGGCTGTGCGGCTGACAATCGCCAAACCCAGGCCAAGCCCTTCGCGATCGGAAGAAGACCCGCGCTCAAACTCACGAAAAATGCGGTCAATGTCGCGCGTTGCTATGCCGCGCCCGGTGTCGTGCACGCACAAAAGCACATTGCCGCCCGCGCGCCGCACACCCAGTAGCACACCGCCGCTCGATGTGTAGCGCACCGCGTTGCTGACCAGGTTGCGCAGCACGCTGGTGAGCAAAGTGCGATCGGTTATTACATAGGCGCTGGTCCGCACCCGGCGCAGCGCAATGCCCTTTGCTTGCGCTTGCACGGCAAATTCGCGCGCGACCTCTTCAAACACCTGATCAAGCGCGACGCTCTCAAGCTTGGGCATAATTCCGCCGCTATCAAGCTTTGAGATATCAAGCAGTGCGCGGATCAAACGGTCTGCCGATGTGATCGAACCGTCCAGATCGTTCACCAGCCGCTCCAGCTCGGCCTGCCCCGCGACCTCCTCGCCCAGAGCTGATGCAAACAGCCGCGCGGCGTTCAAGGGCTGGATCAGATCGTGGCTCGCCGCTGCCAGAAAGCGGGTTTTGGACTGAGTTGCTTCGGCCAGCGCCTCGTTGGCATCGCGCAATTGTTGCGTGCGCTCTTCAACCTTGCCTTCCAGTGCCTGCTCGGCGCGGCGGTCGGCTGTGATATCGGTGTAAGACGTCACATAACCGCCGCCGGGCGTTGGCGCGCCCACAATCCGCATCACGCGGCCGGTGCTTTGCTCGCTTTCATGACGGTGCTTGTGGCCGGCTCGCATGTGATCAAGCCGGCGTTCGACATATTGGTCGATCGCATCATTCGAGAGCCCGCTGTTGCGCTGGTTGAAGCGGATGAGTTCGCTGATGGGGGTGCCTGACTGGACAAGATCATCAGGCAAATGGAACATGTCCTGATAGCGCGAATTCCATGCCACCAGGCGCATGTCCGCATCCACCAGCGCGACGCCGGTGTCGATGTTTTCGATGGCGATCTGGAGGAGTTCGCCGCTGAATGTCAGCCGCCGGTGTGTCTCGTCAAACATCGCGACGACATCAGGCAATGGGATAGGATCGCCGCCCGACCACGAGGCGACAAGCATGCGCGCTGAAGATGCACCGACGAGCCCGGCAATGTTGCGCTCAGCCATCTCCATCAGGGGAGCATCGGCTGGATCGTTGTTGCGATAGGGCCGTGGCATAGCTGCAATCGCCGCGTCCGCCCGCACTCTGCCCAGGAATTGCGCCAGCAGCGCGCGGATATCTGCCACACGTTTGTTGGTGATCAGCTTGGGTTTCGCGCCGGGCATCGGCGTTCCGACAAATACCGCCGCCTGGCTCGCATCGATTAATGAGGGGCGGCGCAGCGCCGAGCCGATCCAATAGGCAGCGACATTGGCGCCAAGGCTGATGACAACGCCTGAAACGAGCGGATCGGAGTGGATTGCAAAAAGGGGATCGTTTCCCGTGGCTGCTGGGATAACGAGCAACACCAACCACAGCACCGACCCCAAGATAAGGCCCGCCAGCATGCCCGCCTTGTTGCCCGCTTCGCTTAGCATGCCGAGCACAAGGCCGGGCGCAAACTGTGCAGTGGCGGCGAAGGCGAGTGTGCCAAGGCCAGCAAGGCTCGCCCCAGCGCCAAAGCCCAGATACACCAGATAGGCAAAGGCAAGCAGACCAGCGATCACCATTCGGCGCACCAGCAGCAGTCTGGCAGCGATCTCGCCTCTGCCTGAAGGGTGATCGCTGGCGCGGCCATGCGCTGGGTGATCAGCGCTGCGCAGCGCTTTTCGGAACATCAGCGGCGCGATCAGATCGTTGGTGATCATGATCGACAAGGCAACGCTCGCGACCACAATCATGCCAGCAGAGGCCGAAAAGCCGCCAATGAAAACGAGCACCGCCAAGGCTGTGTGTCCCTGCTCGAGCGGAAGCGCCAGCACAATGCTGTCGGGATCGGTGCCCGATGGCAAGGCCGCCAGACCAGCCAGCACAATCGGCACAATCACAATCGAGGTCAGCGCGAGATATGCGGGGAAGACCCATTGCATCGCCGGGCTTGCGCGTTCTTTGTCTGCCTCAACAAAGGTCATATGAAACTGGCGCGGGAGGCACACAGCGGCGCAGGCTGCGATCAAGGTGAGCACAGCAAATCGAGCATCTAACTGCTCTGTGCTGAAGATCGCTTGGCTTTCGCTGGTGTTGCCAATCTCTCCCGTGTTTCCTGCAAGCAGGATCAAAGCGAGCGCTGCCACCCCGAGCAATGCGATCAGTTTGACCACCGCCTCAACCGCAATGGTCAACACCAACCCCGAATTGTCTCCGCCATGATCCGCGCGGCGTGATCCGAACAGGATTGCAAACAGCGCCATCAATCCTGCCACCGCCAAGACGACCTCATGGGCGGCAAGTGTGTCTGCAAGCTCCGGGCTGAGCATCAGGAGCGATGAGCCCACCGATTGCAGCTGCAATGCCATGTAAGGGAGCGAGCCGATGGTTGCTATGATCGTGACAAAGGCGGCGATGCTCGCGCTCTTGCCATAGCGCGCAGAGAGAAAATCCGCGATCGATGTGGAATGCTGGGCTTTGCTCTGTGCCAGGATCCGGCGGATAAGGCCGAAGCCGATCGTGAAAACGAGGATCGGCCCGAGATAGATTGGGAGATAATCGAGCCCGGCGCTGGCTGCGGTGCCAACGCCGCCAAAAAAGGTCCAACTCGTGCAGTAAACCGCAAGGCTAAGCCCATAGATCGTGCCGCTGTTGCGCGTGAGCCATTGCGAGAAAGGGCTTGTCGCTTCTCCGCCAGCCCGCTGAGCAACCTGCCGGTCCCGCCACGCCGCGAGCCAGAACAATGCAATGAGGTAAATGCAGGCGGCGGCAATCGCCGCACCAAACATCATGATCCCGTCTCTCCCCGATCGGAAGGCTACGCTGATATGACAAAATTGCAAGCGCAGGTGAAATCCGGGCAATCCTGCTTGTGATCCGAAACATGCTGATATCCCAAGCAAGAAAAAGGGCGGCGCCAATCTATGGCGCCGCCCTTCCTTTGAGTGGAGCCCGGCTCACTGCCGGGCCTCGCTTACCTGCGCACCGATCCCTTAGTGCGCGTGAGCTTCACCCGCGCCGCGCGGAACGCGGATCGAGTCGACCAGCTTGCGGATCTCCGCCGGGGTCTTCGCTGTCACGCTAGCCACAGCGATGGCGACACCGAAGTTGATCAGCATGCCGATGACGCCAATGCCTTCCGGCGAGATTCCGAACAGCCAGTTTTCAGCCACATTCGCCGCTGGGTTCGCCAGCTTGAAGTAGGCAATGTAGCTGAACGTGAAGACCAGACCTGAGACCATCCCGGCGATCGCGCCTTCCTTGTTCATCGACTTGAAGAAGATGCCCATGAAGATCGCCGGGAAGAGGCTGGCCGCGGCCAAACCGAAGGCGAAGGCGACGACCTGCGCCACCCATCCCGGAGGATAGATGCCGAGATAGCCCGCCACGACAATTGCTGCTGTTGCCGCCAGTCGCGCCGCCAAGAGCTCGGATTTGGCCGAGATGTTAGGCGTGAAGGTGGATTTCAGCAGATCGTGGCTGACCGAAGCCGAGATGACGAGCAACAGACCTGCCGCCGTTGACAAGGCCGCTGCCAAGCCGCCTGCCGCCATCAGCGCGATCACCCATGCAGGCAGGTTCGCGATTTCAGGGTTGGCGAGGACCATGATGTCCTTATCGACATAGACCTCATTGGCGCTGTCAGCATTCGGCGTGTTTGCCAACTCACGTGCGCCCGATGCCGCCACTTCGCCAGTGAACTCAGGCTTGCCTTCGAAGGCATCGCCTGCGCGGTATTGCATCACGCCATCGCCATTCTTGTCCTGGAACGCGGTGAGGCCATACTGCTCCCACTTGGTGAACCAGGGATCGACTTGGCTATACTCGGTCTCGTTCACATCATTCGTGAAGTTGAGCATCGCAAAGGCGCCTACAGCCGGAGCCGTAGTGTAGAGCAGCGCGATGAAGACGAGCGCCCAGCCTGCCGATTTGCGCGCATCCGATGCCTTGGGCACCGTGAAGAAGCGCACGATCACATGCGGCAGACCGGCGGTGCCAACCATCAGAGCCATCGTGATGCAGAACATGTCGATCATGCTCTTGGACCCGGCTGTGTATTGGTTAAAGCCTAGATCAACCAAGACCGTGTCGAGCTTTTGCAGCACATACATGCCAGAGCCATCCGCAACTTCAGAGCCAAGCCCGATCTGCGGGATCGGTGTCCCGGTGATCATGAAGCTTAGGAAGAAGGCGGGCACCATATAGGCAAAGATCAGCACGCAATACTGCGCGACCTGCGTGTAGGTGATGCCCTTCATCCCGCCCATCACGGCGTAGATGAAGACAATGCCCATGCCGATGATGACGCCCATCGTGATGTCGACTTCGAGAAAGCGCGAGAACACGATGCCCACGCCGCGCATCTGCCCGGCGATGTAGGTGAAGCTGATAAAGATCAGGCAGATAACAGCGACAACACGCGCGGCTTTGGAATAATATCGTGTGCCGATAAAGTCTGGCACTGTGAACTGGCCAAACTTGCGCAGATAAGGCGCAAGCAGCAGCGCGAGCATCACATAGCCGCCGGTCCAGCCCATGAGGTAAACCGATGCATCATAGCCCATGAAGGCGATAAGCCCGGCCATTGAGATGAAGCTGGCGGCTGACATCCAGTCGGCCGCTGTGGCCATTCCGTTGACAACCGGGTTCACCCCGCCGCCGGCGACATAGAACTCTTTCGTCGAACCTGCCCGGCTCCAAATGGCGATGCCAATATAGATCGCGAAGCTGATGCCGACGAAAATGTAAATCAGAGTTTGCGTGTCCATTGATCCAGCCCCCTCAATCGTCGAGATCGTATTTGCGCTCGATCTGCTTCATACGAACCACGTAGAAGAAGATCAGCGCGATGAAGATGTAGATCGAGCCTTGCTGCGCGAACCAGAAGCCGAGCGGATATCCACCAAGGCTAAACTGATCGAGGAAATCGCGGAACAGGATGCCAGCGCCAAAGGAGCTGACGAACCAAACCGTCATCAGGCTTAC
>JBCBOW010000016.1:0-11811 GCA_039821045.1 Pseudomonadota bacterium | reverse complement strand
CCAAGAAGATCGTCGCTGAGGTCAAAAAAGCAGCCTGAGCCACGGTTTGAGCTAAACGTCCATAGGCTATCGCGGGCCGCTTCGGAGCAATCCGGGGCGGCCTTTGTATATGGGTTTAGCGCGATGGGCCTGGTTCGGGCAGGATGGGCGCTGAGGAATCCTGTAATGTCAGCCAGTTGAGCCAGATGTGGTGCGTGCGCTGATCAATCAGCCGGATCGAGCAAGCCAAGCTCATAGCGTTGCGGATCGAGCCCTCACGCCAAAGCTCGTACACAGCGTTGCACTCTTCTTCGCGATGCGTCTGCGCTGCAACTTGCGATGCGCGCATGAGTTCTTGCAGCTTAGAGGTCTCATCCACACCCTCGTTCCACGCGCCCAGGGCGGCTGCAAAATATCGCTTCTCGCGGGCTTCGGCCTTCGCTTTGATGCGCGCGAGACATTGATTGACAGCGAAAGTCGTACCGGTGCACCCGTATGACACGGGGAGGTTGATACTTGCCGGTCGATAGCGGAATACGAGCTCCTTAACGCGGCCCTCCTCATCGCTCCCAGCGCGCACAGCGACCACGAGCCCTTCCCCCGGCCTTTCGCGATCCGCACAGCGAATGGTCAAACCTTGGAAGTATGCCGCACAATCTTCGAGCGCGATCAGTCGAAAGCGTTCAACCTCATCCTTCTCCTCCCAGCTGGTGAGATCCGGGTTGAAATGCTTGATAGCCATCTCAAGGCTTTCTCCCACGGGCCGGATATACATCAACTCCATGAACAAGACCGAGCCTTCGCCATCGCGTTGAACGAAAGTGCCCACCATCGTGCCGCCAACGGGCATCGGCCAGGTCTCGCTTGCAATCGCACCGCCCACTCCAGGCCCGCTCCACGAGCCCACCAGCCAGTCCAAGGCATCAGCTTTGGCTCTCGGCGAATCGGTGCCTTCGTCCGCCGTGCGTGTTTCGAGAGTGTCTGTCGCAGCTACCGGACTGGCCAGAGCCAAGACTAGCCCGCTCAATGATGCCAAATTTGCACGCATTGCCTCTCCTTTCGAGCCGTTTATCCCGCTCAGCGCAACGCGTACCACTTGGCTTGCGCCGACCGGCGTCGCCCTCTTGACCTCACTGTATAGCAGAGCGACACACGCAAAGCTCGCCCTGGGTTTCGGGAGACCAACCGCGCTTGACGTTTACGTAAACGCAAGCTAGGGCGCGCACAGAGTTTCAACACGGCAGACCCAACGCGAGCGAAGCCGACGTTTGGGCACCTAAGGGAAGGACATGAACCCATGAAAATCCTCGTCCCCGTCAAGCGGGTGATCGATTACAATGTAAAACCGCGGGTCAAGGCAGATGGCACAGGCGTTGATCTTGCCAACGTCAAGATGAGCATGAACCCGTTTGACGAGATCGCGGTTGAAGAGGCGATCCGCCTCAAGGAAGCGGGCAAAGCGGAAGAGATTGTCGCGGTCTCCATTGGCCCGGCCAAGGCACAGGAAACGCTGCGCACCGCGCTTGCCATGGGTGCAGACCGGGCGATCCTCGTCGAAACCGATGAGGATGTCGAGCCGCTCGCGGTCGCCAAGATCCTGAAGGCCATCGCCGATGAAGAGCAGCCCGGCCTGGTTTTGCTCGGCAAGCAGTCGATCAGCGACGATTCCAACCAGACCGGCCAGATGCTCGCTGCTCTTATGGGCCGCCCGCAGGGCACCTTTGCGAACACCGTCGCCATCGACGGTGACAGCGTTGAAGTGAAGCGCGAAATCGATGGTGGCCTTGAAACGGTGAAGCTAACCATGCCTGCCATCGTCACCACCGACCTGCGCCTCAACGAGCCGCGTTACGCGTCGCTGCCCAACATCATGAAGGCCAAAAAGAAGCCGCTCGATACAAAAACACCGGCCGATGTCGGTGTCGACATCACCCCGCGCCTCACGACCACCAACGTCGCCGAACCACCTGTTCGCCAGGCCGGTGAAAAAGTCGCGGACGTCGCCGAGCTCGTTGCCAAGATCAAGGAAATGGGGATCGCTTGAGGCGGCCCATTCAGAAAGGGATTTAGACAGATGAACACTCTCATTCTCGTCGAACACGACAATTCAAGCGTTAATGACGCAACTCTGGCCGTCGTCACCGCTGCGGGCAAGATGGGCGAAGTGCACGCGCTGGTCGCTGGTCATGATTGCGGCTCTGTCGCTGAAGCGGCGGCGAAGATCGAAGGCGTTACCAAAGTCCTCAAGGCGGACGATGCAGCGTACGCTAATGGCCTCGCTGAAAACGTAGCACCGCTGGTCGCAGGCCTAATGGAAGGCTATGACGCGTTCCTCGCGCCGGCTACGACGTCTGGCAAGAACATCGCGCCGCGTGTCGCGGCACTCTTCGACGTGATGCAGATCTCGGACATTCTCTCGGTTGAAGGGGACAAGACCTTCACGCGTCCGATCTACGCCGGCAATGCCATCGCGACCGTGCAGTCAAGCGATACCAAGCTCGTCATTACTGTGCGCGGCACAGCTTTCGAAAAGGCGGCGAGCGAAGGCGGTTCTGCTGCGATCGAAGACGCATCGGGCCCCGGCGATGCTGGCATTTCCAGCTTCGTCAGCAGCGAAATCGCTGATGGCGGCGATCGTCCCGAGCTTGCAAGCGCAAAGATCATCGTCTCCGGCGGGCGCGCGCTCAAAGACGGCGAAACGTTCGAAAGTGTCATCAACCCGCTTGCTGACAAGCTGGGTGCCGCGATCGGCGCTTCGCGCGCGGCGGTCGACGCGGGCTACGTGCCTAACGATTACCAGGTCGGCCAGACCGGCAAGATCGTGGCTCCGGAAGTCTACATCGCAATCGGCATTTCGGGCGCGATCCAGCACTTGGCCGGCATGAAGGATTCCAAAGTGATCATCGCGATCAACAAGGATGAAGATGCGCCGATCTTCCAGGTTGCGGATATTGGTCTGGTGGCTGACCTTTACTCAGCCGTGCCCGAACTGACGGGTGCGCTCGACTGATAAGTTACCGTTAATCCAAAGGGATACATAAAGCCTCCGCTGCGGTTATAGTCGCGGAGGAGGCTTTTTTCATGCGACTCACCAAAGCATTATGTGTGTTGGCCGGCATTGCTGCTCTCGCCAGCGCTCCGGTTTCAGCAAAAACGACCGTCCTCAAGCCGAGCGGTCCTTGGCAGGTTGATTTTGGCCTTGAGAAGTGTCGTTTGGCGCGTTTGTTCGGTGGGGAGGACAACCAACACCTGATCTTCTTCGATCAATATTGGCCGAGCCCTTCGCTCTCAATGACAGTTTCTGGCCCAAGCTTCGAGCGGTTCGAAGCCCGGCGGCGAACCACCAAAGTCTCAGGCAGAGATAACCGGCGCGTAACCCGCCTGGCGTTCGGCGCTGATGGCACTTCATTCGAGACGAAGCCGTTCATTGGTGAAACGGAGCGCTTTGGCAAAGCGGTCATCTATGCCAGCGTCAACGTTGCTATGGGCGATGAGAGCCCTCCACAGACGGTAAGCGGCTTACCCCAGCTTGACGCGGCCGAAGCCCAAGCGGCGACCGTCGTCTCGCTCTCGCAAACCAGCAAGACCGTGACGCTGGAGACCGGCCCGCTGGGCGATCCGTTCAAAGTGCTCAACCAGTGCACGCAGCAATTGTTGCAAGACTGGGGGCTCGATGTCGAAAAGCATCTGACAGCACAGCGGACCCCGCGTTGGACAAATGAGAAAGAGATCGCAAAGCGCATCCTACGTCAGTATCCTAGTGCAGCGCTTTACCGGGGCGAGCAAGCGCTGGTGCTGATGCGGGTGATCGTTGATGAGAACGGCAGTGTGGCTGAGTGCAAGGTGGTGAACGCGACCGTCGCAAAATCGCTGGAATCTCCAGCGTGCGTGGCGATGAAAGATGCCCGGTTTGAGCCAGCGCTGGACGCCGCCGGCAATCCATTCAGATCCTACTTCGCCACCCCGATCACCTATCGAATCAACGGTTAGGTGGACCGTCGGCGGCACGCTTCGCAGAGGAGCCATTGCCACCTGCCCAATTGTAGCCTTCAACGCTCAATTACCTTCGCGCAATTGCGCATCGTCCGTCTTACGATCTGGCGGCGCTGTTCTGCGATTGCTCTATTGGTTTTCGGTGCAGCGCGGCGCTGGCCAAACACATGCTCACGCACAATTGCGCGTTCGTGGGGCGGCGCTTCCAATTGATCGAGCAGTTTGTCCAGCATTGTTTCCACCATCGCGTCGCTGGCTGCGCGCTCAATATGCCCAAGAGCGCTTTCATCAGCGATCTCATAGACTTGCGCGCCTTCAGAGTGAGGGGCATGGCCATCAAGGGACACCGTCGTAATCCCGGCTGAGATAGCGCTTCGGCGCTGATCCAGACGCACGCGATGACGCAAGCTCTGCAATTCGCCGCGGATTTGCCAAGTGACATGCGTGACAAAGGCGGCTTTCGCAGGATCATATGTGGCAAGTGCGCGGTGCACTCCGATGGCGGCGGCTTGCTCGGCATCCTCGCGGCAATCTGACAAGCTATATTGTCGCACGAGACGCGCGATACGTAGGCGCAGCGCATGCAGCAAATCTTCGAAGATGGGGTCAGTGGTTCGCGAGGAGGCACCCCGCTTGCGCCGCTGGATCAGCCTATGCGCAATCGCCTCGATCTCATCAGAGGCAGCAGCGCCGCCATTCGATTGACTGGAGATGATCCGAAACGCACGAGCCATGGCATATTCGTAACCAAGTACCTTTGCGCCCAGCCTGCCAATCCACTCCGGGAGTGCCCCTAGGCAACGCCCTTGCGTTCCCGATCATCGTTCGCATCGCCGATTGTGAGCGATGTGCGGCGCTTGCTCCTCTGGCCGGGTACATGGCCCAGACGCCTTCGCGCGTTGACAAGGCTTTGCGAAGCCAACCGAGCCGCGCTCTCAACCGCTTCTTCGCTGTCGCTCGCCATGATCGCGGCAGCGCACATCGCGCATTCGCGCTGGGCTTCATGCGTGCGATCCTGTGCCACGACTTCGCCAAGCAGACGAAAGAGACGAAACCGTTCCGAGTGAAATCTCTCCTGATCAGCAGCGCATTCGAGGAGTGAGAAATACAGCTCATCTCTAGGATTGCGCAGCGCTTGTCGCTCTCGCCAAAGGCCCCGCCCAGTGAGCACATATGCGCCGGACCCCACCTGCAGCGTGCACGGCTCAACTGCTGTAACTAGCGCACCATTGATAACAGCCTGCGCTCCGGCGGCGAGATGCACGGTCTGCGGCAATATCTCAGATTGGGGCCCTTTCATATCCGGGCTTATAGAGCCTGAGTGCGATCAAGCGGAGGCGCTACGCAACAGTACTGGTGCGCCTTGCAGGCTCGCAATGCGCTGTGCGAAGGGCGGCGTCTTCCATGCGTTAAGGAAGAAAGCCCGTGATGAAGTGGAGCGTCATCCCGACCAGGCCGCCGACCAGAGTTCCGTTGATGCGGATGAACTGGAGATCGCGGCCCACCGCGTTCTCAATGCGACCGGTGATCGTGGTGGCATCCCAGCGTTTGACTGTTTCTGAAACCAGCGTCACGATTTCAGCGCCGTAGCGCGTAGCAACTCCCACCGCTGTGCGCCTGGCGAAACGGTTGATCTGGTGCTGCAAGCGCGGATCGCCTTGAAGCGCAGCGCCAAGATCTGCGAGGCCTTTGCGCATATCGGCGCCAAGCTCGGTGTCAGCCGCACGCGCGCGCCGGATGAGCGAACGGCGGATGCGCTCCCACACGCCCAACCACCATTCTGCCACCGCCGGATTTTCGATGAGATCGCGTTTCATCGCTTCGACTCGCTCGCGCGTTTCAGGATCATGTTGAAGGTCCTGCGCCAGGCTGGCGAGACCTTCTTCAATCTTGTGCCGCAGCGGATGTTCGGGATCGACGAGCACTTCAGCGAGCAGCTTATAAAGGCCGTCCAGCACTCCTGCTGAAATGCGCTCATCCAGCCCGGTCCAGCGCAAGACAGCGTTGGCGCGCTGATGGATGACCTCTTTGACGGTCTCTTCATTGTCTTCAAGGGTAAGCCCAGCCCATCGGATAAACCCATTGATCAGCGGCTGATGCCGGCGATCAGTCATCGCGCTTTCCAGCATCCGCCCGGCAAGCGGCGAGATTTCGAGCTTCATCAAAGAGCCTGCAAGCCCAGAGCGCACCTGATTGCCGAGCCTGTCGGGATCAAGCGATTCGAGCACTTCAGCGAGCAGTTCCGCGGCTCCGCCAGTGATCCGCGAGCGCGCATCAAAGCCGCTGCTCTCCGGGCTCGCAACTAAGAAATCTCCAACAGCGCGCGCAACATTCATCCCCGCCATCCTCCGCGCGACGACTGATGGGATCAGGAAGTTTGTGCGCAGAAACTGAGCCATATTGTCCGCGATGCGATCCTTGTTGCTCGGGATGATCGCGGTGTGCGGGATGGGGAGGCCTAGTGGATGGCGAAACAAAGCGGTGACCGCGAACCAATCTGCGAGACCGCCGACCATCGCCGCTTCGGCAAAGGCGTTGACATAGCCCCAAGCGGGATGATCGCCGACAAGACCGTGCGTGGTGAAGAACACCACCGCCATGGCGACCAGCAGACCAGTCGCTGTCCAACGCATCCGCTTGGCTTTGTCATCGCTCAGCCGCTCCCCGCCAAAGGGCGAGGGTCCGGGCCCTGAATAGAGGGGCTGTGGGGCCGAAGCAGCGGAACGCGGCGTATGCATGCAAGACTTTAGCCGCAAACGGCTGCGTGCGTCACGCCTTGAGCCTGATTTGTGCGCTTATTCGGCAGGCTCAGCGCCCGGCGGAAGACGAGTGGCAGGCGTTGCGGGGCGCCCTGGAACCGGGATATCCGGATGCTGTGGCCCATGATCGGGTCCGTCTGGAAGGCCGCCCACCGAGGCATGAGGCCGGTTGTCATCGCCGGGCTTGTAAGTGAGCAGGCGTTCACGAAGCCACGGGCCCACTCGCTTCTCAAAGCCATCCGCGAGGCTGAAACCAGCCGGTACGATCAGAAGCGTCAGCAAGGTCGACATCAACAACCCTCCGATCACCACAACACCCATGGGCTGTCGCCACGCGCCATCGCCGCTTAGCGAAAGCGCAACCGGGATCATGCCCGCTGTCATAGCCACGGTTGTCATAACGATCGGCTGAGCGCGCTTGTGCCCAGCTTCCATGATGGCGGTCAGCTTATCTGTACCGCGCTCCATCTCCTCGATCGCAAAGTCGATCAGCAGGATCGAGTTCTTGGAGACGATGCCCAGGAGCAGCAGGATACCGATATAGACCGGCATCGATTGCGGCTGACCGATTAGCCAGACGAGAAGGATCCCGCCCAATGGCGCGAGCGCGAGCGAGGTCATGTTCACCAAGGGGCTCATCAAGCGTTTGTAGAGCAGCACCAAGCAAGCAAACACAAGGAGCACGCCGGCAGTGATCGCGACTTGAAGATTGACGATCAGCTCTTGCTGCCACTGATCCTCGCCCACCGCGTCGCGGATCACACCGGTCGGCAATTGTTGCAGGATCGGCAGCTGCTCGATCTCCTCTTGCGCTGTGCCCTTAAGCACGCCGCTCGCAAGGTCCGCTCCAACCAGAACACGGCGGTTCTGGTTGTAGCGCCGGATTACAGTCGGGCCAGAACCGAACTTGATTTCGGCAACGCGCGATAGAGGCACAGAACCGCCGTTGATTGTCGGCACTGGCATGTTTTGAAGCGTCGTAATGTCGGTGCGGTCTTCTTCCGCAATCTTCACGCGTATCGGGATTTGACGGTCCGACAAGGAGAAACGCGCTGCGTTCTGCTCAATCTCACCGAGCGTGGCGATACGGATCGTTTGGCTCAGCGCAATCGTGGTGACGCCGAGTTCGGCGGCGATCTCTTCGCGCGGGGTGATGATGATTTCCGGACGGTTTACATCGCCACTGATGCGTGGCGCCACAAGCGAATCAAGGCCCTTCATCTGCTCAACGAGCGTCGTCGCGGTTTCATCAAGCAGGGCCGGATCCGATCCAGCGAGCATCACTGTAATATCACGCCCAGTGCCAAAGCCGCCCCCCTGCGCCTGGAACTGCACTCGCGCATCCGGAATCTTCGCGAGTTCTGGCGCGAGATCGCGCTCAAAATCCTGTGAGCTGCGTTCACGATCATCTTTGAGATTGATGTAGATAGTGCCGTTGCCGATCCGGATCCGCTCAAGCGCGTATTCGAATTCCTGTTGCTCCGAGAGGATCGCGACCGACTGATCGACGACGCGTTTTGTATCCGCGAGCGTTGTGCCGGGCACCATTTCGATGTTCACCGTGCTGCGGTTGCTGTCGATCGTCGGCTGGAATTGGCCGGGAACCTGGCCAAACAGCAGGACCGTGACAATCAGCGAAAACCAGCCGACGCCCAGCATCCAAACGCGGTGATCGTAAAACCGCGCCGTGAGATAGCGCGTGCTTTGCGCAAAGCGCGAACCTGTTCCGCCGAACGCTTCGATAACCTTGAAGACCAGCCACCCCGCCAGCAGCGCGACGCCCGATACGATCAGGAGCTGCAAGACATCGTACAATTTCAAGATCACCTTGTAGAAAGCACCCTCGCTGTCAGAAGCAATCGCCCCTGCAACTGTCTTCGGAATTTCGAGCTCGGAGATGAAACCGAACGCCATAAACATGACGACCGCGGTGACCGCCAAGAGCACAAGGACGGTCAGCAGGAGGTTGATGACATAAAGCCAGCGCCAGCGCGGCGGCTGCACATCTGCACGCAGCGCTCGCATCTTCCCGGTGTCCAGCGTCCAGCCAAGGATACGCATATAGCGATCCATCATCGGCCCTTCGCCATGTTCGCCCGCGCCATGAGCGGACAAAAAGTAGGCTGCCATCAGTGGAGTGATCATCCGCGCGACAGCCAAACTCATCAGCACCGCAACGACGACGGTCAGGCCGAAGTTCTGGAAGAATTGGCCCGAGATCCCCGGCATCAGACCCACCGGCAAAAAGACGGCGACGATGCAGAAGCTCGTCGCGACAACGGGCAATCCGATCTCATCCGCTGCATCGATTGACGCCTGGTACGCGGTCTTACCCATGCGCATGTGCCGCACGATATTCTCAATCTCCACGATCGCGTCATCGACCAGCACGCCCGCAACGAGCGCGAGCGCGAGCAGCGAGAGGAAATTGAGGTTAAAGCCCATCAGCTCCATGAAGAAGAAGGTCGGGATCGCTGAAAGCGGGATCGCAACGGCAGAGATAAACGTCGCGCGCCAATCGCGCAGGAAGAGGAAGACGACCACAATCGCGAGGACTGCGCCTTCGATCAAAGCGGACATCGAACTTGTGTATTGGCCACGAGTGTAATCTGTGCTCGTGCCGAGCTGGATAAAGCGGATGCCGCTGATCTCTTCTTCCATCTTCGCCATTTCTTTGAGCGCCTGGTCATAGACAGCGAGGTCCGAGGCACCACGAGCGCGGCTCATGTAGAAGTTGACGACTTCCTTATCGCCCACTTCGCTGATCGATGTGCGCTCAGAAAACCCGTCACGAACTGTCGCGACTTCGCCCAATCGGATCGTGCGACCGCCTCCGAGCTGAATCTGACGCTGCGAGAGCGAATAGGCATCATCGCTGTTGCCGAGCACGCGCAGCGACTGACGTGTGCCGCCGACTTCGGTCAGGCCGCCGGCTGCGTTGATGTTGTCCTGCCGTAGCACATTGTTGATCTGCGATGCCGTGACGCCCAGTGCCTGCATCTTGTTGAGATCGAGGATGACTTCGATCTCCCGATCAACGCCGCCATAACGGCCAACCTCGGACATACCTTCGATCTTGAGCAAGCGCTTAGCGACGGTGTCGTCGATGAACCAGCTCAATTGCTCGATCGTCATGTCATCGGCTTCGACCGCGGCGTAGCCGACGGGCTCTCCGACAACATTGACCTTCTGGATTTGAGGCTCGAGGATGCCATCAGGCAGCGAGCCGCGCACACCATCAATCGCGGTGGTCACTTCGCTCAGAGCTTCCGTAATATCCGTGCCGATTTCGAACTCAACAAAGGTGCTCGATGAGCCTTCGCTCGCGCTTGACTGGATCGAGTTGACCCCGTTGATCGAACGCACGGCAGCTTCGACGCGTTGAGTAATCTGGTTTTCGATTTCAGTTGGCGCGGCACCGGGCTGACTGATGGTGACGTTAACACCGGGAAATTCGACGTCGGGATTGTTGGTGACGTCCATGCGTGAAAAGCTGACAAAGCCAGCAATCAGGAGCGCCGTAAACAAGACGAGCGGGATCACGGGATTGCGGATCGACCAGGCGGAAAGATTACGGAAATTCATGCCTATATCTCGCTTCTTCAATTCGATCCGGCCGACGTGGCCGCTCTTGGCCTCGCGTCAAAAGTACGATTGGCAGGAATCAAAAGATGAGCCCGCGCGCCGCATCATCCCTTGTCTGTTGTACCAAGCTGTTGCGGATTGACCGTCTCACCAGGATTGAGGAACCCGCCGGCACGTAGAACCACCAGCTCTGCACCAGTGAGGCCTTGAGTGATTGCGATCCCATCCGCGGTCACTGATCCGGTTTCGACCCGCTGGACCACTGCCTTGTTGTCTTCACCGACAATGTAGACGAAGGCGCCTTCGCCATCGGCGAGGACCGCGCTCTCGGGCAAGACAGTTGCCGTGATCGTTCCACCGTCGATCCGCGCGGTTGCAAATCCGCCGGGACGCAGCTCTTGCGCGAAGGGCAGAGCAACGCGCGCTGTCCCTTGACGCGAGGCTTGATCGATCGTCGGAGAAAGCTGCCAGATTTGCCCTTTGAAGGTCTTTTCAGATCCGGTGAGCGTGACTTCAGCGCTCACACCTTGAGAAAGGCTGGCCAGTTGGGCTTCACTGAGCTGCGCAAGCAGCTCCATTTCGCCGCCTCTTGCGATACTGAAGAGCGCTGGCGTCCCGGCGCTGACGCTTTGACCAGGCTCAACATTGCGCGCTAGGACATAGCCCGATGCGGGCGCCACAATGTTAAGCCGAGCGTTGCGCGCGCGCAGCTCCTTAAGCTGAGCTTCTGCGACTTTGACACGCGCGTTGGCGCTGTCGCGCTCCGCGGTCAGTCGATCAACATCCGCGCCAGACACAAATCCGCGGTCGACAAGCTTCAAAGCACGGTCGAGATTGGCCTGAGCAAGCTTTGCATCCGCCCGGCTAACGTCGAGCTGCGCGGCTTGGGCTGCGGCTTGCTGTGTCTGCACGGATCGGTCAATCACCGCGAGAACCTGCCCAGCGCGCACCCATTCACCCGCATCGACAGGCACAGACACAACGCGGCCGCCTTCGCCTTCAACGCCAACCGGCATTTCTCGACGCGCTGCGATTGTGCCAGGTGCTTCGATAATGCCTGAGATCGTCGTTCTACCCGGCGCAACTACCGTCACGACGGGAGCTTGGGATTCATCGTCACCAGCGGCAACGGGTTCACCACCAGCGAGCAGAAAATAGGCCGCGATCGCTAGAAGCAGAGCGATCAGCATGCCACCACCGATCAGCACAATACGCGGCAAGCCGCGTGAGCGCTCGGACGCTGCGCCCTCAACTTCGGCGGTGACCGGCTCTGCAGCCTCAGCAGTGATTGTCGTTGCGTAATTCATTAGTTTCCCTCGCGCGGGGTGACCTGACCTTTGGCCCTGAAAGTGGGCCTCCCCGAGCCGTAGTGTATTATTCCACTAAGTCACCTCACGCAAGCCCCTTAAGCCCAAACAAACTGTCGGGCGCAATGCACGGCTCGACTGAGCGCATGCAACGCTAGACGAAGAGCGATGCTTTTCGGTTCCCGCAT
>JBCBOW010000015.1:0-12184 GCA_039821045.1 Pseudomonadota bacterium | reverse complement strand
CGGCGCGCTCGAAAACGGCTTTGCCAAGATATCCAAAGCGATTGGCAAGCTGTTCAGCCAGCGCCGCCCGCAAGCGATCTTGCAAGAGCATGACCTTCGCCAGGCAGTCTTGCCCTCTGAGACAGCGCCCGCGGAATAGCGCTGCGATACGCCCGGCATGCAGCTAGATTTCTTCCCTTCGCGCACTTTGACGCTCTATTTGGCGAAGATGTTCATCGTGCGCATTGCCGCGGTGCTGGTGATGCTGGTGCTGGTGTTGATGGCGCTCGATCTGCTGAGCGCAACGGGCCGAATCCTGACCCCCGAGGGCAACGGCAATGCCGAGATCTGGCGCTATGTCACCTTGCGCGTGCCGCAGCTGATATCGCGCTTTCTGCCCTATTCGGTGCTGCTCGCGACGTTGATCACGCTGGTGACGCTCAATCAGAATTCCGAAGTGGTCGCGATGAAAGCGGCGGGGCTATCCGCGCATCAGGTGCTCTCGCCTCTGTTGCTGACAGCGGCGGCGATCGCGCTTGTCAGCTTTGCTTTCAACGAGCGGATCGTGACGCGCGCCAACGCGGCGCTCAAAGCGTGGGAGGCGGTCGAATATGGGCCGGTGCCGCAGGAGACGGGCGTGCGCTCCAATGTCTATCTCACCGATGGCGACAACATTCTCACCGCATCCTCGCTCGTCGGTTCGGGCGAAGCGATTACGCTGGATGATGTGACATGGTATCGCCGCGCGCCGGGAGGGATCATTCTTGAGCAAGTGAAAGCCACTGGCGCCGCCTATGCAGCGCCCGGCTGGCGCCTCGAAAACCCGGTGCGCTTCGATGTCGGAGCAGCCCGCAACGAAGAGCTTGAAACGCTGGTGGTGGGCGAGAGCCTGACGCCTGAGCGCATCGATGTGCAATCGGTCGATGTCGATGGGCTCAGCTTCTTTGAACTTTCCGACACGATCGATGCGTTCGAAGCTTTGGGGCGGCGCACCTCGGAAATGCGCGCGAAATGGTGGCACCGGCTGGCCGGACCGCTCTCGGCGCTGTTGATGCCGCTGCTGGGCTCGATCGCCGCCTTCGGGCTTGCGCGTTCGGGGCAGTTGTTTGTGCGAGCGATCATCGGCATGGCGCTGGGCTTTGCCTATTTCGTGGTTGACAACGCCGCGCTGGCGATGGGCTCCTTTGGCGGCTACCCGCCCTTCCTCGCCGCTTGGGCGCCTTTCATGCTGTTTCTGCTGGTCGGCGAGACGGTGTTGATACGGACCGAAGAATGAACGCCGCGCGCGCTCAGGATTGGTCCTTGCGCCTCGCCCGGCCGGACGATGCCGAAGTGATGCCCGCGATCGAACGCGCGGCAGCCGACCTGTTTGCCAGCGATCCTGATCTGACCGATTTTGACCCGGATGACACCTGGACGCCCGACGAACTGCGTCGCTTCATCCGCAAGGGCCATTGCCTGATCAGCCATATGGGCGATGAACCGGCGGGCTTTCTCGTCTCCGAACCCTTTCGGCGCGAGCTGCATATCTGGGAGGTGGACGTCCTGCCCAAGTTTCAGCGGCGCGGCATTGGCGCTGGTCTCGTACGCGCGTGCCTGATTGATGCGCGCAATTCAGGGTTCAAGGCGGTTACGCTCACGACGTTCCGCGATCTTGCTTGGAATGCGCCGTTTTATGCGCGGCTGGGCTTTGAAGAAGTGACCGCGCTCGATGCACACCCGCGCTTGGTGGGCGAGTTGGCGAATGAGGCGGACGATGGCCTGCCCGCCGAGCGGCGCTGCGCCATGATCGCGTTTCTCGATTAAGCGTTTGGCTCAGCCGCGCATCATCGTGGAGCGCGCAATCCTGGCGACGAGCGGCAAAAGCCCTGAGTGATTTCCGCCCTCATAGGTCGATTGCGCGCCAAATTCTGCTGTGAGCCGACGATGCGCTTCGGGCAGATCGTGATAGGGCATCGAAGGCATCAAGTGATGCAAAGCGTGATAGCGCAGACCAACGGGCGCCCAGATCTCGCCCGCAACGCCCGGCGGCGGCACATTCACGCTGTCGAGATATTGCGCGGTCACCGTCATCGGTTCGCCCTCGTTTTCCCACAAATGCGCGACCAGCGTGCGCAACTGATTGAGCAGCGCGGTGAGCGAAAGGATCGCCAGCGCGGTCAAAACCGGCGCCCAGCCCATCAGAAAACCGCTCGCCAAAAGCGCGATGGCCCATAGGCTCGCGCCCGCTTCCTGCCACAAGACCCGCTTGGCAAATTCGCCCTGCGGCGGCTTGCGGCGGAAATCAGGATTGATCGAAAGCGCCGAAAACCGCTCCCAGGTAAATGTCCGCACCGCCGGGAACAGCGCACCGAGCGGCACCAGAACCGCAAAGCGAACGAGCAGCGCGACGGGCGCCAGCAGAGCGACCAGGACAAACAGCGGCAAGCTCCACGGCTTCATCAGCGCAAGCGGAAGATACTCGGGATCCTCTGCGGTGCCATACTGCGTGCGTTTGTGATGGATCGTATGCACGCCCTCATACATGAAGCTCGGCGTCAAAAGCGGGATGCCGACAAGCACGTTCCACGCTGTGCGAAAGCCGGGCAGGGCATCGCGATGAATATGCGTCAGCTCGTGGATAAACATCAGCGCGCGGTAAAGCGCGAGCGCGGCGACGAGGCCAGCGACGAGGGTAACGAGCCAGCTCGATGAGAGGATTGCCGCAGCAATACCGGCATAGCCGATACCCGCTGAAATCAACATGTCAGGCCAATAGATGCGCGGGCGCGCCTGGCCCAGATCCTTGGTCAGATCGCGCGCAGCGCGCAGCAGCGCCTTATCATCGCTCGTCTGAAAATCAGCGCGGGTGGCGCGCGGAGCCTTTTCGGCAGCCGTGATAAGTGTGTGTTGCATATTCATCGTTTTATCTCGTGAGGCTGCGCATTAACCCAAAAGCCAAGGGCGTGCCACTCGCGTTTTATCGGGCCTGGTTGTTAAATCCGGTATGAGTGATCGATTGGGTTGCTCAATTGCCCCGCGCGCGACACAAGCGCTTTGACCTAAGACAATCCACGAATGGTATACGGGGCGAGGTAAGTGACAGACGCAAGGCTAAGCATCCAGCCGGTGAGTGGGAAGAAGGGGCGTGCGCGATTTGTCGATTGTGGGCGCGAGTTCAGCGCGCGCGTACCCAATTTTGTGCCGCAGCTGCGCAGCGAACAGCTTGAGCTTATCGATCCCAACAAGAACCCGTTTTTCGGCCATGCCCGCGTGCAGCTGTTCATCGCCATGCGCGATGGTCAGGCGGTGGGGCGGATATCAGCGCATATCGATGAGCTCGAACTGGCGATGCCAACCGCGCAAGGGTTTGGGCCGGGCGCGGGCATGTTCGGCTATTTCGATGCTGCTGATGAAACGGTTGCACAGGCGCTTTTGCAGACGGCTGAAGCCTGGCTCAAAAGCGAAGGCATGACGCGCGCGATCGGGCCGATATCAATGTCGATCTGGGAAGAGCCGGGCCTGCTTGTCAAAGGGCAGGACCACGCGCCGATGATCATGATGGGGCACCATCCTGAGCACTATGTCGGCTGGATCGAAGGCGCTGACTATGAGCGCGCGCAAACGCTCTACACATACGAGCTCGACATCACGACAGACTTCCCACCCCTCATCCAGCGGATCGTCAAATCGGGCCAGCGCAACAAACGGATCAATGTGCGCTGTGCAAACAAAGAGCGGTGGGATGAGGAAGTCGAGATTGTGCTCGCGATCCTCAATGATGCCTGGTCAGACAATTGGGGGACGGTGCCGCTGACGCCGGCGGAAATTGCCTATACCGGCAAAAAGCTAAAGCCGATCATCCAGGAAGAGCTCAACATGATCGCTGAGGTCGATGGACGGCCTGTGGCCTTCATGCTCACCTTTCCCGATATCAATTATGTGCTTTCTCAGATTGATGGCAAACTCTTGCCGTTTGGCTGGTGGAAGCTCTTGCGCTTTTTGAAAAAGCCCAGCGGGCCAGGAATGCGCGTCCCGTTGATGGGAGTCTTGAAAGAGCTGCACAATTCGCGGCTGGCCAGCCAGCTTGCCTTCATGATGATCAGCGCAATCCGTCAACAAGCGCATGACAAGTTTGACGCGGTGCGCGGGGAGATCGGTTGGATCCTGGAAGACAATCAGGGAATGGTCGCGATCGCGGATGCGATCAACAGCTCGATCAACCGCGAATACGCAATCTACCAAAAGACGCTGAGGTGAGCCTTGGCAGGCCCCACCATAAAAAGGGCCTCCACCATAAAAAAGGCCTCCACTCAAAAAGAGTGAAGGCCTTTCGGGATCGTATCACCAGCCGCTTGGACGGGAGGGGGGTCTCGGCGGTGACAGAAAAGAAATGCGCGGGCTGAAAAGCGGTTCCCCGCGAGATCACTTTTTTTGCAATCGATCGCGCAATAAAGCATCTGGCGGCCATTCGCGAACCGCGGAGACCCGCGACAAATTGCTGATTATGAATGCTTTTTTACAGGGCTTTTCAGTTCCCCGACTTGCGCCTAAAGCCTACCAAACGGAAAGGATCGATCCCGATCTTTCCCGTTTTATGAGCGAGAGGCGTTTATGGCTTTGGGTCAACATGTTGCAGCCAACCTTCCATTTCTTAGGCGGTATGCGCGCGCCCTCACGGGAAGTCAGGCCACCGGAGACGCGTTTGTTCGCGCCACCCTGGAGGCAGCGCTCGCTGATGAAGAGCTTAAAGCCACGCTCGAAGAAGGCCGGATCCCGCTTTATCGCGCGTTCAACAAAGTGTGGTCCAGCGCATTTCTCGATGCTGAGCCGAGTGCGGGCAATCTTCCCACAGCATCCCATGATGACGCGTCGCAAGCTTCAGGCGAACACGAGATCGGCGCGCAGGTTCGCTTGGGCGCGATCACCCCGCTCAACCGGCAGGCGCTGCTTTTGACGACGCTCGAAGATTTCTCCGCGGCTCAAGCGGCGAAGATCATGGATTTGACCACCAGCGAAGTCGAAGCGCTGGTTACCGAGGCGATCAGCGAGATTGACCGCGAACAGGCAACCAGCGTGCTGATCATTGAAGATGAACCGCTGATCTCGATGCAGCTCGAAGACCTCGTAAGCAGTCTGGGTCACGAAGTCTGCGGCACAGCGGCGACGCGCACGCAGTCCGTTGACGTCGTGAAAGAGCGCACGCCGGGCCTCGTTCTTGCAGACATCCAACTGGCTGATGGCTCATCGGGGCTTGATGCGGTCGATGATATTCTGGCGATCGGTGATGTCCCCGTGATCTTTATCACCGCCTATCCTGAGCGCCTGCTTACGGGCGAGCGAGCCGAGCCCACCTACCTTGTGACGAAGCCCTTCGAAGAGAAGACTGTGCGCGCCGCGATCAGCCAGGCGCTTTTCTTTGGGTCAAGCAAGCCGCTCGACTAAACTTCTTTGTCTCCGCCAGCAGGCTCTGCCGCTTCGGCGCGGATCTGGAAATCGCTGTGGCGGCGCACCGGCACCCGCATCACGCAGCGCACCCCTTCGATGTGAAAGCTTAGCTGCACGGGATGCTTGAGCTCGTGTGCCACGATCTTCTCGATCAGCTCGGTGCCAAACCCGCGCCCGCGTTCAGAGCTGACCGGCGGGCCATCGTGTTCGCGCCATTCCACCTCGGCCAGATGATCCGCCACCAGCGACCAGCGCACCGATACAGTGCCTTCAGGAACGCTGAGCGCGCCGTATTTCGCCGCGTTGGTCGCAAGCTCGTGAATCGCCAAGCCGAAGGACAAGGCATCATTAGGCGCAAGCTCAACATCGGGCCCTTCGATCGCGATAAGATGCTCGCTCGCAGCCCGGAAATGCTGCAATTCCGCTTCAATCACGGCGCGGATCGGTGTTGTTCCCCAATCAGTGCCGGTCAAGAGATCATGCGTTGCTGAAAGCGCACGAATGCGACCTTCCAGCGAGGTTGCAAAATCATCGAGGCTCTTTGTGCGGCGCCGGGTCAGCGAAAGGATCGAGAGCACATTAGCGAGGGTGTTCTTGACCCGGTGGTTAAGCTCACGCGTGAGCGAATTGCGGATCGAGTGCTGCTCTTCGAAAAACGCAAGACGCGTCTGATCTTCCAGCGCTTGCTGCGTCAAAAGCCGCGCCAGCAGCATCAGCAAGCTCGCCACCGCCAGCCCGAACAAGAGCGCCACCATTGAAAGCAACTCTAGCGTTGAGCCACGCGGCGCCTCGATCACCAACAGCAGCTCGCGGCTGGCGATATTGACCGATTGCTGCACCTGATCGCCGCCCTCACCGGTTAGCGAATGCGCAACCAGCAGGTTGCTCGTGCCCGCCATGGGATCATCGTAGAGCCGCACGCCGAGCGAGCTTGGCGCGGCGCGTTCGAGCGCTGCATCGAGAAACTGCTGCGCATTAAAGGGGCTGTAGACATAGCCCGCAAGTTCGCGGTCGGTCGGCCTCCCCTCGGCGATGGCGCGATAGACCGGCATAAACATCACAAAGCCAGGCGTATGGCCAAAGCCTTCCTGCACAAGCTCGATCCGGCCTGACGCGACCGGGCGGACCGTGCGCGCCGCATCGCTCATGGCCGCAGCCAGGATCGGATCAGACATCATATCATAGCCAAGCTCAGCTTGGCTGCGCGCGGTATCTGGCGAGAAGTAGGTCGTCGCAGCAATCATGCGCGCAGCTTGCTCGGTCCCGGAGCCAATCAAAGGCGCGGGCGCAGGCGCAGGCGCATCAAGCGCAGGGGTCAGATCAGGAAAATCGGGCCGCGAGGCGCGCTGTTTTGCCAGATAGGCTGCAACGTCATCAGGATTGACCATGGCAGCCCAGCCGATCCCCTCAGCGCCGCGATATTCAACATCGAGCCGCAGCTCGCTGACAAATTGTTGGAAGGCCTGAGGGCGGACCTCATCCACGCTTGCAAACAGCGCAGCGCCCGCGCGCAGATAAGATGCAAAACTGTTGCCATGGCGCTCAAGCGCGGAGGCGATGCTTTGCGCATACTCGCTCATCTGCGCCTTTTCGCGCGCTCTTGCATTGCTCTCGATCGCAAACACGCTGAAGGCTGTGATCGCGATAATGGCCACAAAGATGGTGAGAGGAACAGCGCGCGGATAATCGACAAGCCAGCGGCGCGCCCGGCTTACAGCGGGCGGCGGGATCATGGGGGAAGCGGTCAGACCCGGCCCAGTCTTGGGAGCGCTTGCCATGTCATGGTCGCGTTGCGTCGCCATATCCGATCGGGTCATTAGAGTGTGCGTATCATCGCTGATGATCAAAACATACGGGGAGATAGCGCCAGCCCGTCCTCAATCGAGCTCATGCAACCCCCGCGTACAAATGTATGGCCGGAACCAAAATTGCTTCCATTTGTTCCCAGATGACACATATTGTGACAATGCCGCTAGACAAACGCGCCGCTTAGAGGCGCGCAAAAGGCGCGGCTTTGAGGCCGACTGCGTAGCGGCGGGCCATAACAAACGGGATCGAAAACATGTCGGGCAACACTCCAGAAGGCGAGGATGGCGGCCCCAATGGCGGGACAGATCGCGGCGCTTATGATGAGCAAAGCGAGGGGTCTACGGGCGCACAAAGCGGCGCGCCGGATGATAGCCCGGAATGGGCCGATGGCTTAAAACAGCTGTACGATTCTGTCGTCGACGAGCCGCTGCCGGACAGCTTCCTTGATCTTCTCAGCAAGCTTGATGCGGATGGTGACACTGGCCAGCTCAACGGCGATAGCCCTGATCAAGGAGGCGCGCGCTGATGGCGGAGAAACCCGCTCCGCCCAAGCGCACCCCAGCGCAAAAAGCCGAGTTTAAAAGAGAATTGACCGATGTGGTCCCGCATCTGCGCGCCTTTGCGCGCGGCTTGTGCGGGCGCCCGGATATGGCTGATGATCTGGTGCAGGAAACCCTGCTTAAGGCCTGGGCCGCGCAGGATAGGTTTGAACCGGGCACATCGATGCGCGCCTGGACGTTCGTGATCCTGCGCAACGCCTATCTCACAGACATGCGCCGCAATCGGTTTCGCGGTGAATATGATGAGACGGTGGCCGAGCGCATCCTGACGGCGCCCGCCGGCCAGGAAGAGCCAATCCACCTTTCTGATATGCACCGCGCTTTGCTGACGCTGCCGCCTGAGCGGCGTGAAGCGCTGCTGCTGGTTGGCGCGGGCGGGTTTTCTTACGAAGAAGCGGCGAACATCTGCGGCTGCGCGGTTGGCACGATCAAGAGCCGGGTGGGCCGTGCGCGCGCCGCGCTCAATTCAATGCTGGCCGAAGGGGCGATCCCGCAGCGCTCGGTCGATGATGATACAGCGCACCGGGCAATCCTCGAAGAGCTCGATGAGGTCGCCGCGGGCAATGGCGAGACGCCCAAGATCAACTAATCCTGTGCGCTGCGATCAACGATTGCGGTGACCGCGACATTCATCGTCACATTGCCGAGCGTGCGAATGATGTCCGGAATCATCTCGACCGCGACCAACAGCGCGAGCGGCTCCACGGGCACTCCCATGGCGAGCGCGATCGGGCCGATCGAGACGACAAAGCTGATCGAGCCGGGCAGGCTCACCGAGCCAACGCTGATGACCACCGCCACCGCGATGCCAATGGCAATCAGCGCAGGCGGCACGTCCATCCCCACAAGCGCTGCGACGTAAAGCGCCACGGCAAGGTTCATCGCAACGCTGGTCGCGCGGAAAATCGCAACGGCAAGCGGGAGCACGAATTCAGCGGTGGTCGGGCGAAGGCCAAGGCGCGAGGCGCTCTCCAGCATGGCGGGCAGGCTCGCGAGCGAACTCTGCGTTGAAACCGCGACCGCCTGGCTGGGCAGCACGGCGCGCATAAACCGAAAGAGCGAAACGCCGCCAAGGCCCCATGCCATCGCATAAGCCAAAAGAAAGATGAACCCGCCCATCGCGGAGACAACGGCGATGTAATGCGCCAGCGCCGCGAAAGCCCCGCCTCCGCTTCTGAGGCCGACACCAAAGGCAAGCGCGGCGACGCCCAGGGGCGCAGCCCACAAGACCCAGCCGATAATGAGCAGCATCGCGTTTGCCAAAGCGTGAAAGAAGCGCAGCAAGGTCTCGCCTTGCGCCTTCGGCAAGCGGGCAATCGCGATCGCGAGCAGCGCGAAGAAGATTGTGAGCGGCAGCATGGCGGTTTCAGCGGCCGCAGCGATGACATTGGGCGCGATCAGGGTTTTGAGAAATTCGAGGACCCTGGGCACTTCGCCCGCATCCGCCGGCGTCTCAGCGAGGAACGCGCTGGCGCTGACCGGGATCGGCACCGCGCTCAACAGCGCGGGCAGCGCCAACGCTGTAAACACCCCGCCCGCCACAGCAACGCTGAGAACAAGGGCGATGAAGCGCTGCGCCGCCGCTCCTGCGCTCGCCGCGGCGATCATTTGCGAAAGCCCAAGCACCAGCAGGCTGGCAACAAGCGGGATGATCGTCATCTGCAAAGCGCGCAGCCAAAGCGACCCAATGAGCGCAATCACCTCAACCAGCGCAGCGCTCACTTCGTAGCGCGCCAAGGCCACACCCAGCCCCAATCCGACAAGCAGCGCGGCAAATGTCGAGAGCACAGGCAAGCGGATTGTCAGCAACTCAAAGGGTGTGCCTTTCGCCGTCTCACCTTCATTCACCGGACGTATCCCCCTTTATTGCGATGTGGATACGCAGCGCACCCTTCCCTTCGCGCCCTAACCGCGCCAGAAGCGCGTGACAAATCAAAGGCGCCGCGCAAGCAAGGGACATGGGGGCCAGCCGAAATGGCACGCAAATTCTTCGGAACAGATGGGATCAGAGGGCGCACCAATTCCGGCGTCATGACCGCAGCCACAGCGATGCGCGTGGGCCAGGCGGCCGGCAATTATTTCGTGCGCGGCGGGCATCGCCATAGAGTTGTGATCGGCAAAGATACGCGCCTTTCAGGCTATATGATGGAAAGCGCGCTCGTCGCCGGGTTCACCAGCGTTGGCATGGATGTGATCATGACCGGCCCGCTGCCCTCGCCCGCCATCGCGCTGCTCACCCGCGAGATGCGCGCTGATCTTGGCGTGATGATCTCTGCCAGCCACAATCTCTTCCCGGACAATGGCATCAAGCTGTTTGGCCCTGACGGGTTCAAGCTCTCCGATGAAGCCGAAGCCGAGATCGAGCGCCTGATCGAGACCGATATCCCGCTGGCCGAAGCCGAGACAATCGGCCGGGCGCGGCGGATCGATGATGCACGCGGGCGCTATATTCATGCGGTGAAGCAATCCGTGGCGAGCGACATCCGTTTTGACGGGCTCAAGGTGGTGGTCGATTGCGCGCATGGCGCCGCCTATCAGGTTGCCCCTTCCGCCATCTGGGAGCTGGGCGCGGATGTGATCGCGCTTGGCGTTGAGCCCAATGGCATCAACATCAATGACGGTGTCGGTTCGACCGCGATCGAAGCACTGCAAGCGCGCGTGGTTGAGGAAGGCGCGGATATCGGTATTGCGCTCGATGGCGATGCTGACCGGTTGATTGTCGTCGATGAGCGCGGCCAAAAGGTTGATGGCGATCAGATCATGGCGCTCATCGCGACCCGCATGCACGAAAAGGGCGCGCTGCGCGGAGGCGGTGTGGTGGCGACTGTCATGTCCAACCTTGGGCTTGAGCGCTATCTCGCCGGACTAGGGCTTACGCTTGAGCGCACCAAAGTGGGCGATCGCTATGTGCTTGAGCGCATGAAAGAGGGCGGGTTTAACGTCGGCGGCGAACAGTCCGGTCATATGATCCTCACCGATCACGGGACCACCGGCGATGGCACGGTCGCGGCGCTGCGCGTCCTCACCAGCCTGGTGCGCACCGGTCGCCCGGCGAGCGAGATCCTGCACCTGTTTGATCCTGTGCCCCAGCTCTTGAAGAATGTGCGCTATGAAGGCGGTGCGCCGCTTGAGGCGGACAAAGTCAAAGCGGCGATCGCGAAGGCTGAAAGTGAGCTTTCGGGCACCGGCCGCTTGGTCATTCGCGCTTCGGGCACCGAGCCGGTCATCCGCGTGATGGCGGAAGGCGATGATCCCGCTCTCGTCGAGAAAGTCGTCGATGAGGTGTGCGAAGCGGTTCGCGTGGCGGCCTGATCCACTCGCATAGCGCCATGGCCACTCCCCCCCGCATTCTCTCTATCGCCGGTTCAGACAGCTCCGGCGGGGCCGGCATTCAGGCCGACATCAAGACGATCACGATGCTGGGCGGCTATGCGATGACAGCGATCACCACAGTGACCGCGCAAAACAGCACCGGCGTCACTGCGATTGCGCCGATGTCGGGCGATGTTGTGGCCAAACAGATCGCAGCGTGCGCTGAGGATATCGGCGTTGATGCGATCAAGATCGGGATGCTGCACGATATCGAGATCATCGGCGCGGTGGCCGAGGCGCTAAGGGCGGTGAACACCAATGTGCCGCTGATCCTCGATCCGGTTATGATCGCCACATCGGGTGCGGTTCTGATTGCGGATGAAGCCATCGAAGTGATGCGCGAGCAGCTCTTCCCGCGCGCGACCTTGATCACGCCCAACCTGCCTGAGCTCGAACATCTGCATCGCCGCACCTTGCGCGACACCGATCTGGTCGAGCGCGCGGCGCGCGAACTGGTGGCGGAGTATGGCTGCGCGGTGCTCGCTAAGGGCGGACACACTGCCGGGAGCAAGGTGCTCGATATTCTGGTGACGCGCGAAGAGGGCGCGCAGCAATTCCAGCACAGCCGCGTTGACACCCCGCATACGCATGGGACGGGCTGCACCTTGTCGAGCGCCATCGCGACGCTGATGGGCCATGGCCAATCGATGGATCATGCGGTGCGGCTTGGGCGCCAATTTGTGCGTCAGGCCATCCTTGCAGCGCCTGGCTTTGGCGCAGGCAACGGGCCGCTGGGCCATCAGGCGGTGCGCAAGCTGTCTGCGGATTGAGCGCGTTTGTGTGCGCGGGATTGGGCGGCATCCCCCGCATTTTCCTAAACAGGCTGAGATGCGCTAAGGCACTCGCTATGGTGAGCCCTTCCTCCCGTCCAATGCGCCTTTCGCAACGCTCGAAATGCGCGACTTCATCAAGGAGAGGTTTTTTGCGCTAGGACAGTGTGCCAGGTGTGTCAGACGTTCTCTACGAGCGACGAGTTGAGCGGATGCTGTAGGCTTAGCGATCGAGCTCGTAAAAGTCTGCAATCCGCTCCCAGGCCT
>JBCBOW010000014.1:0-12423 GCA_039821045.1 Pseudomonadota bacterium | reverse complement strand
CAATTTCCCCCACTTCCCAATGGCGGCGGCAATGAGCCCAAGCCAACCGCAGAGCCCGCAAAGCCCGCAGCCCCGCCCGCTTCCTCCAAAGGCAGCACTGCGGATGCAATGGACCGCCTGGCAGAACGCGCCGCTGCAGTTCAGGCTTCGCAAAGCGAAGTCGGCGGGTTTGAAGCGAGCGTCCACAAGATCAAAGAGCAAGTGCTGCCGCGCCTGCTCGAACGCGTCGATCCGGAAGCCGCCGCGACGCTTTCGAAAGAAGAGCTGTCCGAAGAATTCCGCCCGATCATCATGGAAGTGCTGGCCGAGCTGAAGGTCACGCTCAACCGGCGCGAGCAGTTTGCGCTCGAAAAGGTCCTGATCGACGAGCTTCTCGGTTTCGGTCCGTTGGAAGAGCTGCTGAACGACCCGGACGTCTCTGATATCATGGTCAACGGGCCAGACCAGACCTACATCGAGAAAAAGGGTAAGCTAGTCATAGCGCCGATCCGGTTCCGCGATGAACAGCACCTCTTCCAGATCGCCCAGCGAATCGTGAACCAGGTCGGCCGCCGCGTTGACCAGACCACGCCTCTGGCGGATGCCCGCTTGAAAGACGGCTCGCGTGTGAACGTCATCGTGCCGCCGCTCAGCCTGCGCGGCACCGCGATCTCCATTCGTAAGTTCTCTGAGAAGCCGATCACCTTGGACATGCTCAAGGAATTCGGCTCGATGTCCGACAAGATGTGCACCGCCCTGAAGATCGCGGGCGCGTGCCGGATGAATGTCGTTATCTCGGGCGGTACGGGTTCGGGTAAAACAACCATGCTCAACGCCCTGTCGAAAATGATCGACCCGGGTGAGCGCGTGCTGACCATTGAGGACGCTGCCGAACTTCGTCTGCAACAGCCGCACTGGCTGCCATTGGAAACGCGTCCGCCGAACCTTGAAGGCCAAGGCGCGATCACGATCGGTGACCTTGTGAAGAACGCCCTGCGTATGCGTCCGGACCGGATCATCCTTGGTGAGATTCGTGGCGCTGAATGTTTCGACCTTCTCGCCGCTATGAACACGGGCCACGATGGCTCGATGTGTACGCTCCACGCCAACTCCCCGCGCGAGTGCCTTGGCCGTATGGAAAACATGATCCTTATGGGCGACATCAAGATCCCGAAAGAGGCCATCTCGCGTCAGATTGCTGAATCGGTTGACCTCATCGTGCAGGTGAAGCGTCTGCGCGATGGTTCGCGTCGGACCACCAACATCACCGAAGTGATCGGGATGGAGGGCGATGTGATCGTGACCCAGGAGCTGTTTAAGTTCGAGTATCTCGACGAGACCGAAGACGGCAAGATCCTCGGCGAATTCCGTTCGTCAGGCCTGCGCCCCTACACGCTCGAAAAAGCGCGCCAGTTCGGCTTTGATCAGGCGTATCTGGAAGCCTGCCTGTAAGACAGGCGGTGCGGCCTGACCGGCCGGCGGCCGCTTGGCCTTGCACTCGCCTGCGGCTCGCGTTTTGCAAGGCCTGCCTGTGAAGCCTGCCTCTAAAGGTTTCCCAAAACCACCGGCAGGCTCATCGCCAGGCATCCCCCGCCGATCATCGCGCTCATCATGAAGATCGGCAACCACGGCACCCAGCCGACCTTTTCCAGCCGCTCAACCGAACGCGAACGGCCCCGGCGCCACTCCATCACGCCCGCCAGCGCCGCCAGCAGCCAGAACGCAGCGCCCGTCACTGCGAGTTGCACCGCGTCGCTTGCCAGCGCGAATTTCGTGAGAATATCCATAGCTCTGCCGCCGGATTTAAAGCGTGCCCGCGCTTGCGCAATGGGGCGCAGTGCGCCAAGCGGGCGCTCACATGGATGGATCAATCGCACGCCCTCGCCCTTTTCTCGCGCTTGGCATCCGTCTGGTCACCGCCTTCGCGCTTGCCACCATGGGCATGCTGGTCAAACTCTCGGGCGAGCATGGCGCGCATCTGATCGAGCTCATCTTCTGGCGCCAGGCGGTCACTTTTGTGTTGATCGGCGGCGGCTTGTGGGTGCTGGGTCAACGATCGCTGCTGCGAACACAGCGCTTGCCCGCGCATGGCGCACGCGCGATCATGGGCTTGATCGGCATGCTGTTCACCTATGGCGCTGTCCTCCTCCTGCCGCTCGCTGAAGCGACGACAATCGGGTTCACAGCGCCGTTCTTCGCGGTGGTGATCGCGGTGGTCGTGTTCGGCGAGCGGGTTGGCAAGTATCGCAGCCTTGCTGTGGTGTTGGGCTTTGCAGGCGTGCTGATCGTCATGCAGCCGGGCGGAGGGAGCGAGGATGTGACGCTTTGGGGGGTCGCTGTTGCGCTGTTCGCGGCCTTTATGGTGGCGCTGATCAGCTTTCAGATCCAAGACCTCAACAAGACCGAAAACCCATGGAGCATCGTCTTCTGGTTCACCGCGCTCAGCATGCCGGTGCTCATTGTGGCGCTGCCGTTTTTCATCGGGCCGCACGATTGGGAGACCTGGGGATTGATCCTTGCAACCGCGCTCGCGGGAGGGGTTGTCCAAATCCTGCTCACCACATCGCTGCGGTTTGGCTCAGCGGCGGTGATCCTGCTGATGGACTACACCGCGCTGCTTTGGGCAACATGGTATGGCTACACGGTATTTGACCGCGCTGCGCCATCCAGCCTGTGGCTCGGGGCACCGCTTATCATTCTGGCAGGCGCGCTCATCGCATATCGAGAACGCCTCCTCGCACAAAAAGCGCAAAAGGCGCACGAGACAGCCTAATTGGATCTCATGAAAAACCAGACACGCACCCGCCACGCGCTCTTGATGGCGTGCACCCTCACCAGCCTCGCGCTAACGACTGTTGCCTGCAACACTGTACAAGGTGTGGGCGAAGACATCTCGTCGGTCGGTCGCAAGGGTGAGGAAATCATCACCGACTAACGCTGGCGCCATAGCTCAGGCGGGTCGATAGACGAGCGTGAGATTGTTGGCTGGCATTTCGTCGCGCGCGGTGCGCGCCAAACCGTTGCGGGCGGCGGCGGCGTCCATGTCTTCGACATCGCGAATACCCCAGGCAGGGTTGCGTATCCTCAGACTGGTATCAAAATCCACATTGGAGGGCGCGGGATCGGCCTCCTGCTCAAAGTAGGGGCCGTACAAGATCAGCGGCGCGTCCGGACCGCCCAGAGTTTGAGCCGCGCCTTCAAAAAGGCCGAGCGTCGCTTCCCACGGGCTGATATGCACCATGTTGATGCACACAATGGCGTCTGCATGCGCAAGCGGCCAGCTGCCCGGCGCACTCGCATCAAGCGCAAGCGGCTCTGAGAGGTTCGTGCCTTCAAATTCAGCGCGGTAGGCAGCGATCGAGGCCAAGGCTTCTGCATCGGGATCACTCGGCTGCCAGACAAGACCGGGCAGCTTGCCCGCGAAGTAGACCGCATGTTCGCCCGATCCCGCCGCCACTTCGAGAACTGTGCCCGCTTGAGGCAGCTCACGCGCGAGCACAGCGGCAATCGCCTCGCGGTTGCGCAGGGTGGCGGGGGCATGCTTTTTCATGGTGATGCGTGAGACGCGGGCAGGCGCTCAGTTAACCTGTCGCTCCTGCCCTTCCCAATACGGCGCGCGCAACTGGCGGCGCAGGATTTTGCCAGAGGCGTTGCGCGGCATTTCCGGAATCACATCGACGCTCTTGGGCGCTTTGAACGCCGCGATCTTTTCGCGCGCATAAGCGATCACTTCGCCCTCTTCGATCTGCATGCCCGGCTTTGGCACAACGCAGGCTTTGACCTCTTCGCCCCATTTCGGGCTCGGAATGCCGATCACAGCGACTTCCTGGATCGCCGGGTGGCCATAGATCGCGCTTTCGACCTCGGCCGGATAGACATTTTCTCCGCCCGAAATGATCATGTCCTTGATGCGGTCCTGAATGTAGACATAGCCATCCTCGTCCATAATCCCGGCATCGCCCGTGTGCAGCCAGCCATCAGCGTCAATCGTCTTGGCGGTTGCCTCGGGCAGCTTCCAATAGCCTGCCGTGTTGGACGGCGAGTGGATGCAGATTTCACCGATCTCACCATAGGGCAGTTCTTTGTTACCGCTCCCGCGCACTTCGATTTTGACACCGGGCACAGCTTTGCCCGCTGAGCGCATGCGCTTGTTGCCAGCCAGATCATGATCTTCGGGCGGCAGCAGCGATACCGTCCCGGTCGTCTCGGTCATCCCATAGACCTGCATGAAACCGGTATCCGGCATCGTTCGCACCGCCTCTTTCAAGAGCTCCAGTGGCATGGGCGCTGCGCCATACATGAGGTAGCGTAAGGCAGAGAAATCGGTCTCTGGCGCGCGCGGATGCTGGATCACCATTTGCAGCGCCGCGGGCACCAGAAAGGCGAGCGTTGCCCCATCCTCAATCGCATCGAGCACGCCGTGGGGGGTGAACTCAGGCAAGATATGGATGCGCACCCCATTGGCAATCGCAATCGGGCCGACCCCGGTGCCGCCAATATGCGCGATCGGCATCGCTCCCAGCACGCAATCGCTGGGCTCGAAATTCTGCCAGGGCAGGTTTTCCTCAAGGCTCGGCTTGCGCAGCGCAAACAGGTTTGCGTTTGAAAGCTGCGCGCCTTTGGGGTTGCCGGTTGTGCCCGAAGTGTAGAGCTGCAGCACCGGATCATGGGGGGTTGGCGGATCGTAGGCTGCAGGCTCCATCGCGCCCGCTTGCGCAAAAGCAGCCTCGCTCTCCATCACTTGCGGCGCGGTTGAAAGACTTTGCGCCACATCTTTGGCGGTCTCAAAAAATTCCTCCGCTGCGATCACCAGCTTGGCCTCAGTGTCGGTCAGAATGTAGCCTATCTCAGGCGGGGCCAGTCGCCAGCCAACAGGCGCCATCACCGCCCCCATTCGCGCAGCGGCATAAAGCAGCAGGAAATAGCGGTCCGAATTCTTGCCGAGCCAGGCGATCCGGTCTCCCTTGCCAACACCCTTGGCCTTGAACAGCGCGATGAGCTGGCGCGTCAGCAGATCGGCGTCTTTGTAAGTGGTCCGAAGCTCGCCTTCGACCAGCGCAACACCATCGGGCCGTGCGCTGGCCCAATGGGTCAGATATTCATCAAAAGTGATAGACTCGCTGCTGGCCGCATCGCTCATAGGGGCATTCTCTCCATTGTATGTTTTCCTCGGATGCTAAGCGCGCGCTGCGCCGCCGTCTAGCGCTTTTGACGTTACGAAAAGCGGCCCTTTGGGCGCCTTATCGAAAGCGCCCTTTGGCGTCTTATTGAAAGCGCCCTTTGGCGCGGGCACGCGGCTCGCGGATAATCAGCCAGACGATCAGCCCCAAGGGCCCTGCAATGAAGGTCGCAAGCAGGATCGGCGCTTGAATGAAACGCGAGAAGAACTTCGCATCCGCATCGCGCGCAATCCACAGGCCCACAAACAGATCAAAGGCGAGATAATGCACCCAGCCGATCGTCACGCCCACATCGGTGCCAAAGATTGACCGCACCCCTTCGATCGAGGTGAAGTCCGCCCCGCCTTCCCCTGCCGGGATAAGGCCTGAGAGGACGCTGATCAGCAGCACCGCGTAAAGCGCGCAAAGCCCGCCGATGACGAGATAGAGGATACCGGAGAGCAGCGCAGGCCAGCGCGGCGCCAGGATCAGCACCGCCCAGGCGATGAGCGCGATCATGTTCGCAGCCTGAAAGATCAGCGCCCAATCCACTATTCTTCGCCCGTTGCGCGGCGCCATTCGCGCGCGGCCCGGCGCATCGCATCGTTATCATGCGTGAAGCGACCCGCCGCTTTGCGCATCGCCAACCCAAGCGCGGCCTGCGCCACCAGCTCAGCTTCAACCGAGCGAAACATCTCCCATTTGCCCGAGAGCAGGGGATCGATCACCGGGCTCAGCGTCAAAGCGGCGCGCTCGAGCAGCCGAAAATCATCCTGCCGTGCGCCGCGCAAAAGCCCCGGGCGAAGGATGTCGAGCCGCTTGAAGCCGACCTTGCTGACCATCGCTTCGGTCTCGCCTTTGACCTGAAAATAGAAATTTTTGGACCGCACGCTCGCACCAGCCGCGCTGATCAACACCAGATTGGGCACACCGGCCGCCTTGGCAGCCTTGGCGGTTTGCACGATCAGGTTCTGATCCACGGCGCGAAACGCTTCCTCATCGCCGCCGACCTTTTTCATCGTCGTTCCCAAGGCGCAGATCAGCGCGCGTGGTCGCACCGCCTCAAGCACCTCGCCCCATTTGGCAGGCTCGGCCACAAACAGCTCCATGCGCGCGCCCGGCGGCATCTCGATCTCACGCCGCGCGATGCCGACCATACGCGCTTCATTGCCCGCGCTGGAGATTTCGATCAGCGTGCGCCCGATAAGCCCCGTTGCGCCCACCAGCCCTATGCGCTGCGGCGCGGCGGGGTTTTTGCGCCTGCGCGCGCGTGCGCGAGCCGTAGTTGGGGGCTCAGACATTCGATAGCCCTCGCGGGCGCTCGCCGTAGATTGCGCTGCACTGCTCGATGGCAAAGCGATCGCTCATCCCGGCGATGAAGTCGGCAATTGTGCGCGCGCGTTCAGGATCGCGCTCAGGCAGATTTGCCTGCCACGAACTGGGCATCAGCGAGGCGTCCTGCGAATAGGCTGCGAACAGCCGCCCGACGACATCGCGCGCCTTATGCGCCGCGGCCACCTGGTCGGGGTGATAATAGAGCTTTTCGTACATGAACGCTTTGAGCTTGCGCTCGTTTGTCTCCATTTCAGGCGAAAACCCCGCCAATTGTCGGCCGCATTTGCGCACCTCGTCGACCGATGAAAGCCCCTCGATCTGGGCCCGCGTGTGTTCGAGCACGTCATTCACCATCAGCCCGATCTGCTCGCGCACCAATTCGCGCAGCAAGCGATCTTTGGGCGCGTGGGGAAAGCGCTTTTCGACATTGCGCCATTGGTCTGCGAGGAAATCCAGCTCCATCAGATCATCGAGACCAAGAAAGCCTGCGCGCAGCCCATCGTCAATATCATGATTATCATAGGCGATATCGTCAGACACCGCAGCAATCTGAGCCTCAAGCGAGGGCCACGCGCCAAGATCGAGGGGGAAATCGGCATCGAGCTCGGCGATCGCCCAGCCGGGCTCTTCGATCGGGCCGTTGTGTTTGGCGAGCCCTTCGAGCAGATCCCAAGTGAGGTTGAGGCCATCATGCAGCGGATATGGGCTCTCGATCCGCATCACCGTGCGCAGCGCCTGAGCGTTGTGGCAAAAGCCGCCGTGCCGCTCCATCGCGTCTGATAGAGCGTCTTCGCCCGCATGGCCAAACGGCGGATGGCCCAAATCATGCGCGAGGCACAAAGCCTCGGTCAAATCCTCATCCAGCCTCAAAGCGCGGGCCATAACCCGGCCGATCTGCGCCACTTCCAGACTGTGCGTGAGACGGGTGCGATAATGATCGCCTTCAGGCGCGATAAAGACCTGTGTCTTCGATTTGAGCCTGCGAAAGCTCATCGAGTGAATGATGCGGTCGCGATCGCGCTGAAAATCGGTGCGCGGGCCGCGCTGTTCGATCGGCGCTGCCTTTCCAACGCCATTGCGCGAGCCATCCGCAGCAAACTCACGCCCGCCATGGGCGCTTGCATCGGCTGCGTAGGGCGCAAGGTTCATCACGGCTCTTGCGATTAAGTCAGGCGGTGCGCGCGCTCAACGGGAACGCATCGTGAACTCGCACAAGGTGACGAGAATTGTGGTGGACAGCTTGGGATTGAGCGCAGCGCCAGTACAGCATGGGCTCGAAAGGGGACCGCCCGCCGGGTGCATTGGGGGGGGTGGCGAGCGGCCCCGCAGGGCAATCGGAATGCGACCCGAAAGCCCGGAACTTGTCTTTACGATTCGATGACAAATCCTGAACGGCCACGTAAGTAATTTGCCGGGGATTGCACCACGCGCAATTTACGTTTGCGTCAAGCCGTTCTTAGTGAGCGACCAGTGGCGAGTTAATTCACCAATTCCTGTTCGAGGATCCAGTCCGCCGCCGCCTCGCAATGAATGCGGGTGGAATCGAACACTGGCAAGACATTTGCATCGACATCAACGACAAGATCCAACTCGGTGCAGGCAAGCACGATCGCATCAGCGCCTTCCTGCGACTTGTTGGTGATCATGGTTTTGAGCGCGCGCTGCGCATCACGCGTCACCTTGCCAACCATCAGCTCATCATAAATGATCGAATCGAGCTGATTGACATTATCCATATCGGGCGGAAGCAGATCGATCCCCTGCGCCACCAACCGCTTGCGGTAAAAGCTCTCAGTCATCACGTTGCGCGTGCCCATCAGCGCGGCGCTCTTATGGCCGGAGGCCTGCAGCGCGCGCCCGACATAATCTGCGATGTGCAAGATCGGGATATCGACCGCCGCGGCGACATCATCATACAGCTTGTGCATCGAATTGGCGCCAATGATCAGCGCCTCTGCCCCTGCTCCTTCAAGCCGCTTGGCGCTGTCTGACAGAACTTCAGCCGCCCGGCGCCAGTCCTGCTCATCATCAAGGGCATAAAGCTGACAGAAATCAAGGCTTTCGATAAGCATAGGCGCACTCGCCATCGGCGCAGCGCGGCGCTGCACGATGCGATTGATGCGATCATAATAAATGCCGGTAGACACCCAACTCATGCCACCGATCAGGCCCAATTTGCGCAAATGCTAACCCTCGAATCCGAACTGCTCTTGCACAAGGTGTAGCGAGGAAGGAAACCTCACGTCCATAGCGCCGTGAATTTAAGGCTTATTCAGAGCTTTGGGTGGTTAATTCCGCGTTACTGAGCCAGGCATTGAGGCTTTCAAGTGTCGCTTTTGGCGCCTCTTCTTGCGGCAGATGTCCAATCTTGGGATAGGCGACAAAGGTGGTGGCGGGCATCACCCGGTCAAGCCACTCCCCCGCTGCCAGCGGGATGAGCCGATCTTCCTCGCCCCAAAGAATGAGAGTGGGCACCGACACGCTCGCGATTTCCGCCTCGCTCAAGGGGTCATACGGATTGCTGAAGCGCGCCATCGTCGCCGCGCGGTTGCCCGGATAGCGCAGCAATTCCCAATAGCGATCAACGGCCTCTTCGCTCACCACAGATTGCACCGAAACACTTTGTTCGAGGCTTTGCTTGATCAATGAGCGCGGCGTGATCTGCTCGGCAATGCGATTGAGCCCCGGCGTTTGAGCGATCGCAAAGCCGATATTGCCGCTGTCATCGTCTTCCTCGGTCTCGTCTTCCGGCAGAGGCGCACCGCTCGCATCGACAAGAACCAGCCCCGCCACGCGATCAGGATAGGCCACCGCGAAAGCGAGCGCGTGTTTGCCGCCCATCGAATTGCCACCGATGATCGCTCGCTCGATCTCGAGCGCATCCATCACTTGTGCGATATCGCTCGCGTAATTGTCACGGCTGTAATCATGCTCTGGATCAGGCCCGGTGAGACCATGCCCAACTTGATCAAATCGGATCACACGGCGGTCCGCGCGCAGCCCCTCCACCCAAGATTGCCATGTGTAAAGATCCGCATTCGATCCGTGGAGCAACACAATCGGCACAGCCTCGCTGTCCTTAGGCCCCTCATCGCGCAAATGGACCGTCACTCCGCCTTCAATCGCGACAAACTGCGAAGGCTCCCCGCCATATTTGGCGCGCATGGCGGCAGGATCGGTGTCCGGCGTGCGAAAGACCAGAAAGAGGATCACCAGCACCGCCAAGAGCGCGCCGGTGATACGCAAAAACCACTTCACCGGGCGGATGACCTTCCAGGCTCCATTTGCGCAATCCAGCGGCGGACGACTTCGATCCCGGCTCGATCATTGGTCGATCGGCCCAGCTCAGGCATGGCGATGCCCGGATCAGTCGAGCTCATGCGGTAGACCATAATCGAATGATCGGGATCGCCCGGCGCAATGCTGACAGCATGGCCGCCCGCCCCGCGCCCGGCGGCGACAGGAGGCTTGCGGATACCGATCGCATGCGGATCATCCTGCTCCCACCTGAGATCGAGCCCGCTGTTCGACGCCATGCCACCCGGCTGGTGGCAATGCGCGCAGTTTACATCGAGATAGCCGCGGGCATGCGCAGTAACAGCGCCGGTCTCGCGGGTCTCCCACAAGGGCAGCGGGTTCGCCGAGCGCGCTTCAATCCCGAGCGCCGCCAGATCGCCATCAGCCATATTGCGCAGCTTGGGACCGATCGGGGTCACCTCACCATCTTTGACATGGCATTGTTTGCACTGGTTCTTGTTGGGCACGCGGTAATTGATCGTCGTCCCGTCAGGCCGCGTAATTGGCAGGCGTGCACCCGCCACTGCAAGCGTCGCCTCAGTGCCTTCCTCGTTCCATTTGTATGGCAGCGCGAGCCAGCCATCCGCGCGATGCAGCAACACGCGGGTCTCAATAAAGCGCTGCTCATCGCCTTCACCAAAGGCAAAGGTCTTGAGGATCGCCGAGCCCACTGGGAGATCGAGAAGGCCTTCGCCCTGCGCCTGGGCCTCAGCGCCCGCGGGCACGTAGATATAGCGCAGCTTGTCCGCCGCATCGGACCACAGGGGCACATTGAGGCGATAGGGGGTCACGCCGGAGCGCGGTTGTTTCGCGCCAGCATCCTTGAAAAAGCCGAAATCGCTCAGCTTGCGCGGAAACTTCGTCTTCGTTCCATCGCTCAGCGCTTCGCCCAGCACCACCGCATCGCGCACGCCCTCTGGCGGCAATGCGCGCGCCGCGATCGAGACGGCGAGCGCTGCGCCCGCCAGTATCATGACCCCAAGCGAGTGCTTCACTGCAGCCGCGCCTCCATCGCATCAAGATCAACGCGTGCAAGCTTGCCCGCTTTGCTGGCGCTGGTCGGCGAGATGAGGCTCGGCTGCGCTTCTGCAAGCGGCTGGCCCACTTTCGTGAGCCCCAGCGAGAGCACCGGAACGGCATCCTCTACGCTCAGATTTTCGTGCAAACCATCGCTCAGCACCGGCGGCAGCGCCTTTGCGCCCATTGCGGCGAGCAGCATCTCACCGCCCGGAAAATCGGGAGCGCCCCCGCCCGCGCCGTAGACATTGCCGCGAACCACCACGTCAACCGGACGCGGCTGATAGCGATCATCGTCATAATCCTGCGAATAAGCGATCATCATCACATGGCTGGTGCCGTTGTTGATGAGCGCGTTGTCGAGCACCTGCACGCCCTTGTTAGCCATCACCATCACGCCCGTGCCCGCAGGAACACTGGCGACAATGTTGCCTTCAGGCGCAAAGTTATCGGTGTTGTTGTCGATCACAGCGTTGCGCGCGACAAGCACGCTGCCGCCGCCCACTTTAGGAAGGCCCGGCAAGTCAAACACCAGGATGCCGCCGGTGTTCTTGGTCGCCAGGTTTTCGGTCACCTCAGCATAGTTCGAGTTTTCGATCTCGATCCCGGCAACATTCTCGACCACGCGGTTGCGCCGCACGATGATGTTTTCTGATTGGCCAACATAGATGCCCGCATCCGATGCGCCGCGCACGAAGCTGTCTTGCACCAGGATATTCGAGGCCTCGACCGGGTAAATACCATAAGCGCCATTGCTCGCTTTGGGCCCGCCGGTCCATTCCACGCGCACAGCATGGTAGATGATGTTGTCCGCGCCTTTCGATTTGATGCCATCGCCCTTGGCGTTCTCGATCCCGAAATCGCGCAGGGTCACATCATCGCTCGTCACCAACAGCCCTTCGCCCGAGCCTTGCTGATCGGTGAAATCGAGGACGGTCGCATCCATGCCGGCGCCTTTGAGCGTGACGCCATCAACATCCAGGCTCAGGCCATCCGTGAGCGCGAAGCGGCCCGCTTCCAGCATAATCGTGTCGCCCGGCTCAGCCAGGATCAGCGCTTCCTGCAAGCGCTCCTGCGCGCCTTCGCCCGCAGCGATCGTGTGATTGTCAGCGAAGGCCGGCGCAGCGGTGGCTAGGAACGCGGCGGCAAATGCAGATCTGATCATGTGGTTGTCTCCCTCTCCCATGGGGCGCAGTGTGCCGCAAGGAGGGGAGGCTTGGCAAGACGCAGCGTGAAGCGCGCCGTTAGAACCGCTCACGCATCAGATCGAACCCGCAGCCGCCCGCAACAAGCACCAGCTGCTCCACCGCTTCGCGATCATCGACCCGGCGAAACCGGGCCATCGCTTCGCCAGTGGAGAGCGGCACGAGGCTCTCGCCCTCTTCCGGCGCAAGCTTTTCGAGGTGTTGCAGCTGACCGATCGAGAGCCGGTCGACAAGGCGCGGGGCCATGCACTGCGCCATGCGCGGCGGCACGCGGTTCGCCAGAAGCACCGCTTCCACGCGCTCTTGGGTCACTTGCTCGATCACGCCATCCTCGCGAAACAGCGCCCATGCGCCCGCGCCCAGAGCGATGAGCGCCACCAGGATAAGGAGGAGGCGCATGGCGATGCGTTGCCCTTTAGCCTAGTCGAGCG
>JBCBOW010000013.1:0-12789 GCA_039821045.1 Pseudomonadota bacterium | reverse complement strand
TCACCCGCTCGCGGACGGCTTTTGCCCTGCTCGCGATCCCTGGCTTTTTGGGTGCGCTGCGCATTTATTTGTGGTGGGTGAAGAGCAGGGCGGGCGTCCCGGGTCGAATTGGCCAGACGCGCGGCGCACTGACCGCCGGTATCGGTCTCGCTCTTGTTGGCGTCGTCGCGGCCGGAGTGCTGCTGGCTGCACCGGGCCGTTTAGGCGAAACCTTAGAGCGGTTTGAGAGGCTTGAGAGCGGTCGCGAATATATTTGGGAGGATGCCCCCTATTCGATTGCGCGCTTCTGGCCTGTCGGCGCAGGTCTCGGCACGTTTGACGAGGTTTTTCAGGTCGATGAGTCGCTGGAAAACATAACGCCACGCCGTGCGGGGCGTGCTCACAATGATTATCTTGATGTCGCGATTGAAGCGGGGGCACCAGGGCTCGCCTTGGTCGCGGCTTGGGCGTATTTGATCGCTTGGCTCACAGGGTCGGCGCGAAAGAGCCGACACCGCATGGTGGCATGGGCCGGGTCGGCCTTCCTCTTTGCAATCGCGCTCCAGAGCATCACCGATTATCCGCTGCGCAACCAGACGATCCTTGCAGCGGCGGGCTTCGCGCTTCTTATCCTTGTCCGGCTCGGCCGACCTCAAGACGCGAAATCAACCCAATGACAAAGGCAGTCTTCTACCTTGTGCTCTTAATCACGGCCATCGGGACGGCGGGCTTGCAACTCGATCGCCAGTCAGCTGCTTCGCCCGCATTGGCCTCGAGCGTCCCAGAACCTTTTCGAGCATTCGCGCAAGCACGCCTTACCGCTGCGGCCATCCGCGAGGGCAGCCCTCAATTGGCCCTTGCCGAAGCCGAAAAGCTTGTGATCCGTCGCCCCGTGCCGAGCCAAAGCATGCGTCTGGTTGCTATTGCGCAATATGGCAGCGGAGACGCGGAGGCGGGACTGCTGTCTATCCAGATCGCAGCACAGCGCGGCTGGCGCGACCGCACCGCGCAAGAGATGATGCTTCGGCTTGCAATGGCTGCGGGCGATTGGCCCGAAGCTGCTCTGCGTTATGCGGCCCTTCTCGCAAACAACGAAGTGTCAGACGAGGTACTCGAAGAGACGGCCGGCGTCCTATTCACCGCAAACAACGCAGAAGCGATCGCGAGAATAGTCGAGATCGCCCGTGGAGCTGACAGGTGGCGCGGGCAATTGCTTCGCCGGGCCGGGAGGCTCATGCCTGAAAGAGCCTATGCCGAGTTAGTCGAGGGCGTATTGGACAAACTCGATGAGCAAGAGTGCAACATTGTGTTTGAAACAGCAAAGCGTTTGCGTCGCACCAACGAAACGGGCGCGCAGAGGATCGAAGAAATCGCACAAGGGCACTGCGCTCGAGCCTAGCTCGAAAGGAGTTGTGAATAACCAGGCGGCGGCGCCCCAGCGCACGCTGAAAAGCACCGGGTCGCATTGGATCGCCGCAGATAAATGGTGCCAGAAGAGGACTCGTGCTTGAAAAGCAATCAATTGATTTAATTTGATTGTTTTTCAAAAGTGAATTGAAATGCCCCCAATTATGCCCCCAACCCGCAATCGCTAGGTGCCCTTGAGCGGCATTTCCTTTGCTTCGAGAAGTCCGATAACCCGCATCATTTCCACGGAACACATTGCGTCCCAATACTCAAATTCATCGAGATACCGCTCGAAGGTCTTGTGATGCATTCCTTTGGGGCGCGTGATCCAATTGCCCCAGCCTCTCTCGCAACCCAGCCGGTCCTGAATGCGGAACAGGCGCTCAAATACCGCATCACGCTTTGTGACGCGCTGGGAGCGATAGCCGATGCGATAGGCTTTGCGGCTGGCGAACAGCTCGGCACCGGACGGGCAAAAGAGTTTGCCCACGCGCTCGCAAGTCCTTGGGCAGTGCATCCACCAGCGCTTCCCGCCGAAATGCGGTTCTGTGTAGCTGAGAGGGATATGCTGGCTGTGATCCGTCTTTTGACCCGTAGAGTGGCGCGTCACCGCAAAGCGCAATTCCAGAAACGAGCGCTCCGGGTCTGACATATCGCAAGCGTAGCTGACGGTGCCGGAAGGCTCCCCGCCACGGGTCCAGCCGAGAGTGCCGCTAACCCGAGAGCCGGGCACAGCGCGCCGGGTGCTTATCATCCACGCAAGGTCTATGCGCAGCGATTCTTCCGCAATGGGATCGCCGTAGCGCCTGCCAGAGTTGTAGCCACCCATTTCTGTTAGCCCCCTTGGCGTACCGCAGATACGCCCAACCTTCTAAGGGAGAGCTCCTCAAGCGCTTCGAACCTGTTGTAAAGGTCTGTCGCCAGTTGGTTGGCCTTGTCTATATTGCCCTGCGCTTCTTTAGAGATCAGCCCAGATGCATCACGGCCGGTCAGGAAGCTATTGAAACCATTTCCCCCTTCGGTGGGATAGGATTTGTGCGCAGTGAAGTAAATAAACTCGCCGAGAGTCTTTTGGGCTTCCTGCCATCTTCTCTGGAGCTTTGGATCAATGAATTGAAACCGAGCGCCAATGTATTCCTCATGCAATTCGATGAGACCGTTCAGCCGAGCCCATTGAAATGATCCACCAAGATCGTGGTCTCTCAGGAATGGCATTACTGGGTTGGCTAGAGCAAAGACTGCACGCCGCAGCTCTATATCATGCTCGTGAGGTCTTCGCTCCCAAGAAAGCCACTCAGCCGCCAGCCAGGCGGCCGCGGCGGCAGCTGCTCCCAGTGCTTTTGTAAGGTCAAATTCCAGCCCTTCTTTCAAAGGTAGTCCGGCTATCACGGTGGCCATCGCGATCAGCCCGAGAAACACTCTTCCAGCAAGCGAGGATATAGCGTCCTTTGATCGTGCTATCAGTTCAGACATCTTGCATCACCCATCCACGACTGCATCCGGCTGGCCTGCCAGCAAGGCGTTGAACCAGCTTAGGCACAGGTCGCGGCTGCGATAGCGGCCCCAGCGTTTGGTTTCCTCGCGTTCGACAATGGGGAAGGTGGAATAGATATATTCCACGTCATCGCGCGATTGGACGCGGTTTTCGGGATCGAACACGCCGTAGAGGATGAAATAGAGCGCATCGAGCTTGGCGCGCAGGTGCAGGCGGCGATCCTCATCCCAGATAAACGGCGGCTTCACTTCCCCCGCATCATCCACATGGCCCATATCGCGGGCAAAGGGGGCCATGTCATGCGCGGTATAGGTCAGCTCCAGCACCGCCTCGCGCACTATGTCAGCAGCGGTCTTGGAGCCGAATTGGCGAGCATAGGCGGCTGGGGGAATGACGGGGAGCTGTTCGACGATATACCAGTTGAGGTGCTGCCCCTGCACCTTTTGGCGAGCAATAAAATCGAAAGCCAAGGAATTGAGATTGCCAGCCAGCGCGGCAAGGTGCGGCGCTTTGGCCTCGCCATCCGGCAAGTCCAGATCGATCAATGGCAGCGTGTTCCCAGCCGCGCCGGATGGGATCAGCGATGCAATCATGGTGCGGACATTTGTGGGTGCGGTTACATCCTTAAAGCAAAGCGCAAAGGGCGCACGCGCCAGCCCTTCTTCGGGCTGCACCCAGAATTGTGGGTCCGCCAGCCAGCCGGGATCAGCCGATTGTTCGGGCGTTGCCGCAAACGGTTGGGCAGGCCGATTTACGTTCTCGGGATTGACCACCACGCTAGAAGCACGATGATCGAAAGCCTGCACCATCTTGCCTTCATAAAGGGGCACCCATTCGCCAGCCGCAGACTGCCAGCGATTGCCGCCAATCGGCCAAGCGCCTTCCTGTTCCTCCAGTTCTGCGCGGGTGCGGAAAAGGTGGCTGTCAGACGTCATATTGATCATCTGAGCATACTTGACTGGCCAGCTTTTCACTTCCTCGCCGCTGGAGCGATCCATGAGGGCGGGTGCGCGGGCATAGATCGCGGTTGTCAGCGCCATATCGCGCCGGGTGCGAAAAATCGGCGCGGTTCCGGTGTTCGGATTGACGCGGGCAAAGTCTGCCGCCGTAATCGGGAAGGCCTGATCGGGATTGGCAATTTCTGCCACCGAATGAAGGTAGAACGCACATTGCGCCGCGCCAAAGGTGCGGCTGGGGCTAAAGGCCATCACACAGAATTTGAAACTCGCGTGAACGTCCGGAAAAAAAACCTTCTTGTTCTCGAAATCGTAAAGCGCCTTCACATGCCCGCCGGTTGCCACCTTGCGAAAGAACGCGCTCGATGAAAGATCGCTGGCAATGCCGCTGGGGGTGAGAAGGCCCACCATGCCATGGGGCTTCACCAGCCGGTGTGAGCGTTCGACAAAGAGCTTATAGAGGTTCAGCTTCCCCTTGTTTAGCCGCGAATAGATGATTGAGCCTCTGGCAATCCGTGTTGCCATGGCCATGCGGCTCACTGCCTTCTGGTAATCCTGCCAAAGCCCCGCCTCACGGTCCCTCAGCGCCTTTATGGCGGCCTTTCGCTTGGCCCCGCTCGGAGCCAGTGCAATCGCCTTATCCCGCGCCTCAAACCAAGGCACTTCCTCAAACTCGAACCGATCCCATGGCGGATTGCCCACCACGGCATCGAACCCGCCTTCCAGCGCGGCGCTTTTCCAATTGGTCCACACGCCGGGAAAGGTGATCTGCCAATTCAGGAAGCGTTCTTCCTCGATCAGCTCGCGCGCCTCATGCCAGATTGCGGTGAAGGCCTCCAGATCATCGGGCCTGCCCCCGGCTGGCGCTTTCTTGCCCCGCGCAATCGGCATGGGATCGCCAAAGACGCTATCCAGCCATTGCGCCCGCACCCGCTGGAGCAATTTCAGGTCGGCTCCTTTGCGCCCAGCCGCCAGCCAATCGAGCGCATGGGTGAAGCTGACAAAGCCATCCAGTTCGCCGGTCTGCGCCTCCACCCCTTCCCACATTTCGGCGCTGCGATGCGCCTCGCCAATGTCCGCATCGGTGAGGAATTCGATTTGCTCCATGACGCGCGCCTGTGTCTGCGCCCGCTGGAGCGGTTCGTGCAGAAACAGCTCGCCGCCCTTGCCCGCCTTGTCGATCGCATCGCGCACCCACAGGCCAAACAGGCTGTCCCCAGCCGCCAGGTGGTGATCGATGAAAGACAGCGGCGCGCCAACGGTAAAGGTGTGCAGCCATAGCGCCACCTTGGCGAGCTCCACCGCCATCGGGTTCTTGTCCGCGCCATAGACGCAGCGTTTGAGCACCATACGCTTGACCAGCTGAGGATCGTCCAGCTGTTCCTCGGCCACAGTCCAGCCCTCATCCTCGGCATTGCCGCGAATGGTGGCGCGCACCTTGCGCACCTCCTCGGAAACCGGGCTTTCATATTCCAGATCGTGCTCTTGCTTTGCCAGCGCCGCCGCTTCCGCCACGGCATCAAGCGCGTGATTGGTTAGACGGTCCACCAGAGAGACAAGGAAGTGTCCGCTGCCCATTGCCGGATCACATACGCGCAAGCGTGTAATTGCTTGCGCCGGATCAACCTTTTGCAACTGGGTGAGTTTGAAATCCTCGCTATCGCCTGCTTTCAGGCTATCCAGCCGGTCCTTGAACGCGCTGTGCGCGTCTTCGATCAGGGGGCTAAGCGTTTCGTCCAGTATCAGCAGCACCAGATCATCGGGGGTGTAGTAGCTGCCCGAATTCTTGCGCGCAAAGATGTTTGGGCGAATGTCGAGTTCGCCGCTGTCATCGCGCACCAGCTCGAATTCCAGCAACCGCTCATAGATGGAACCGAGTTGCTGAACGGATAGATCGCGATAATTGATATAGCGCCGCCGTCCGTCACGCTCTTCAAACGAGAGGATATCCAGCGCATCGGCCATCACATCATCGCCAAGGCGGATAGAGTGAAGCAGCGGCTGGCTCTCGCTGAATAGGCCCCCATTGTAAGGCGGGAGGCCAACAGAGGGATCGCCTTTGTCGATCATTTCCGAAAGGCTGGAGAACCGCGCCCAGATATGGCGCGCAACGCTGGAGAAGGTGTCATTATCATCCTTGCGCTTACCAACGTCCAGCCGCGCTATGCGCAGAGCATAATCGTCATAGCGCGTGTCTTTGATGGGGAGCAGCCCGCGATCCTCGGCGTAAAGAATGAACAGCAGGCGATAAAGCAGGATGAGCGTGGCCTGCCTTATGTGATCAAGCGATGTGTCATCCGGTGCAGCCTTCGCAACAGCTTTGCCCAGCCCGGGATAAAGCCGGTCGAAAACTAGGTCGGAAAGGCTTTTGGCGACACGTTCTTCATAGAAAGCGGCATCTTTGCGGGCGCGCTCTAGAAAGCTGGGGGAATCGGCGGCTTCGCGTTCAAACGCGCTCCGGTGAAACAGCGTGCCAAACACGCGCAGCCAGTAGTCCCGGTCATCCTCGGAGATACCCGTATCGAGCAAATCATCGTCCAGCCCCAAAATGCGGGCGAGATCGATTTCGAGATACTCATCAATGGTGGAGCGGGCTCCCGAGAAATAGAGTCTCCAGCGCGCACCGTTGGTGAGTATGCCCCAACGCAGCGCGCCGCTTGTCAAATCATCGATGCGCCTCAGATAACGCAATAGCTGGGTGGACGGCGTATCACGGTCGCTGCCTTTGCGGCCTTCTGCACGGTCCAGCGCACGGCCCCAGCGCTTGCTTTCAACAACCGCCGCACCGAATTCGTAACGCTTCCATTCTTCGGGGTGCTCATTCGCTTTGAGCTTGGCATCTGGGTCGATGAACAAGAGGCCATCGGGAACATCCACGCGGCCCTTTTCTGAGAGATTTTGCTGAGTGAGGTAGTCTCCCCAGCCAAGAGCCTCCAAAACCGGCCAAACGAAATCGCTTTCGGTGGTGGCCTCGTTTGGATTTGTCGTGTGCGGGAAGCCACTCAGGATGGTCTGCAGCGTCTCACGCAACTCATCCGCATCCAACCTCGCCCATGCTTGGGATCGGGTAATTTCTTCCTCAAGGTAATCTTGAGTGAAAAGCGCGCCAGCAGCGAAGAGAGTTACATCGATCACGGAACATGGCATATCCGCCCACCCGATGCAGGCCAATTATTTTCCTAAATCAATTGGGAAAATCTATGCTTTGCGACCTTGAGCAACGCCAAGGCACATTTCCTCGCGCGCGGGAAAAACGGGGTTAGCGATAGAACCGAGTTTCCGCATCGGTTTCCGGTTTTGAGAACCCAGAGAATTGCCTCCCCCTTACCGCCGCTGCCAGACTCCGGCCCGCTTGCCGATTACGCGGCTGGATTGCCCCCATGGCTTATGCCCCCAACCTTCCATGCCCAGCGCCGCTTCCAAGGGCTCTGGAGCGCATTTCATCATGTAATGGACCTTGCCGAGCAGAACGGCCTCATAAAGCGCTGGATTGGCTTTGTAGGTATAGGCCGCGCCAAGACGCTGCGACTGGATGGTGCTCGAGACATAGTGTCCCGAAAGCAGGCTTTTGACCCAGCGCATGGGCATGGGGCGAAAGAGCAGGTCTAGCTCGGCGGGAACGTGCAAGAGAATATGCGCGTGCTGCCCAAAGGCTCTGCCGCGCTCTTGCACCCATACCCACGGCATCGGGTGGCCATGCGAGCGCATCCATTCACGCGCCAGTCGGATGAACTGGCCTGTTGCGGCAACCGCGTCTTCAGCATCGATTCCCGCAAGCCCCCAAGCCAGGGTAACAAACCGATTTAGCGGCTGCCCATCACGCCAAGCGTCATAGCTACGCTCCATTAGCTTTTCGCACTGGCGCACGCTGAGCTGCCAACTCACTCGGTCTTTGCGATTGCGAGCGCCGCCGCGCTTTAGTCCGGCTGGAGGCACGAAAACGCCCTATAATAGGAAGCGCTGGAGTCAGCTTGGCAAGGCTCTGATTTCAAACAATTTCAATCAAAGCGGCTGGCACAAGCGGGCTCAAAGCGCCGCTAGTTTCAAAGGAACACAGGGAAACGCACAGGCACCTCCCAGCGGGAGCGAAAGGTGCGACTGGCCTTCAAACCAGCCGCCCCAATCATGTAGGACCGTTACACATTTTGTGTGGACGGTCCGGTCATCCTTTGGCAGAGATACGGCATCCAAGAGGAGGAAAGCAGTTTTCTCGGATGCGAGCGCTGACAGGGTCACTAGCCTTGTCGGCGCTCTTGCATTTCTGCCTCAGGCTCAGTCGTTCGCGCTTTCCATCGAAAGCGATTCATACCAGCGCTGAGCATCCACGCGCCGGATTCGAACCGCCCGCCCAATATGGACGTGGGGCACGTGGCCGCTATCGCGAAGACGATAGCAGGTTGAACGACTGACACAGTATTCGTCACAAAATTTTTGAATGGTGAGCAATGCTGCCATTGGCGTTTTTCTCCAGTAAGTGACCCGCGAGGGACCTCGGGGGACATGCGGCAAGCCCCCAGACGTTCTAGGGATGTTCCTGCGACATGCACTCTTCACAATCACCAAAGATGCGCTCTGCGCAAGACTATAGAGCTGCAAAAATTTCGAGAATTTGGGGCTTGCACTGTGGATACCGTGGAAGACCGGTCGAACGCGTCAGTATTGAAGAGTTAAGCGGCAGATTCGGGTCGAATAGCCACCACTTCTCCACCAGTTTTCAACCGATCCAAATAGTCGCTCCACCATTGCGCCATGGCAACGCGCTCTTCCCAGTATTGACCTCTTGCATAGCTGCCTCGCACCGCATCACTATCGCCGTGTGAAAGCGCCCGCTCGATCGCGTCTGGATTCCATTTCCCGCTTTCGTTTAGAAGCGTGGACGCTGTTGAACGCAGACCATGCGCTGTCACCTCTTCCTTTGAATACCCCATGCGCCTGAAGCTTGCATTCAGGGTGTTTTCGCTGAGCGGGCGCTTGCTTGTGTGCAAAGCGGGAAAGACATATCCATCCGGGCCGGTAATGCCCTTAAGCTCACCCAGAAGGCCTTGAACCTGCTTCGAGAGGGGAACCGTGTGTGGACGCCTCGCCTTCATTCTAGAGCCCGGAATAGTCCAAACGGCGGAATCCAGATCGAACTCTGCCCAGTCCGCCATTCTTAGCTCGCCGGGACGCACAAAAACGTGCGGCGCAATCAGAAGCGCGTACCGCGTTGCGGGCGCTCCAGAATAATCCTCAATTGATCGCAGCAGCTCGCCCAGCTTTCCCGGTTCCAAGATAGCCGCGAAGTGCTCCACTTTTGGCGCGATAAGAGCACCCTTGAGTAGTGCAGCCGGATCGCTTTTTGCTCGCCCGGTTGCAACTGCATAGCGAAATACGCGGCTGGCAAAGCTTCTCGTCTTCTTCGCGGTTTCAAAATTCCCTTTGTTCTCATGCCGCTTGAGCGCAGCGTGTAACAATTGCGGATCAACCTCGCTGACGGGCAAGTGACCGATTTCGGACCGGAGCAATGAGAGGAACCAACGCGCTTTAACAAGAGTGCTATCTGCGCGCGCTTCCTTCTCCATCTTCGCAATGTACTCTTCCGCGATCAGAGCGAAGCTGTCGCCAGCGCTGATTTTAGCGGCGATTTTCTGACGTTTGCGCTCAAGCGCCGGGTCTTTGCCGCTTTCCAGTGTCGAGCGGTGACTATCACGCCGCTTGCGGGCTTCTGAAAGGGATACTTCGGGATATGCCCCCAATGCCAGCCGCTTTTCCTTGCCAGCAATTCGGAATTTGAACCGCCACAGTTTAGAGCCCGTTGGCATGACCTCGATATAAAGGCCTTTGGCATCGGCGCGCTTAAAGGGCCTTTCTGAAGGCTTGAGCGCGCGAATCTGTTTGTCAGTCAGAGCCATGGTGGGGGCATATTCTCCAGCTTGCCGCCTCTGACTTCAACTATGCTCCCATGCATGCCCCCATTTTTTGTGAGCACAGAGAGACACACCGCATAAACCAGACGCAAAAATGCCGCATAAACTGCAGTTTTCTGGGGTTTCGCTGGAATATTGGGGAGTGTCAAGAAACAGATAAATGGTGCCCAGAAGAGGACTCGAACCTCCACGCCCTTGCGAGCGCCGCCACCTGAAGACGGTGCGTCTACCAATTCCGCCATCTGGGCACGAGAAGCGAGCCAAACTTCGTAGATGGTCCGCTGGGTAGGCGGGCGCCATTAGCGAGCGAGGAGCGTGTCTGTCAATTCAAAACCGCCCGGCATTGATCACACATCGTCATTCACGGTGTTCTGATCTTATCCTACTTCCCTCCCGTGGACGGAACGCTTGCTCCAAGCTCCGCGTTATCGCATTGCGCCCCAACACTTTCCGCCAAGCGCGCAAGGGATATGAACATGAGACAGTCAAAGCCGCTCAATGATGCTCTCGTCACAGTTTTTGGAGGCAGCGGTTACATCGGCAATTATGTGGCGCAAAGCCTGCTTAGCAGGGGCGCGCGGCTAAGGATCGCTAGCCGCAACCCTGAAAAGAGCCACGCACTCAAGCCGCTTGCCAATCTTGGGCAACTGCAATTCGCACGCTGCGACATTACCAACGAAGAGAGCCTGAAGGCCGCGCTCCACGGGTCAGATTACGTGGTCAATCTTGTCGGGGCGTTTGCGGGCAATCTTGAAAGGCTCATGGGCGAGGCACCTGGAATGATGGCGGCGATTGCTCAAGAGAATGGCGTGAAGGGATTTGTCCACGTCAGCGCGATTGGACCGGATGCCAACTCGTCAGCTGCCTATGCGCGTGGCAAGGCTCTAGGTGAAGCGAAAGTGATGGAAGCTTTCCCCGGAGCCACGATCCTGCGGCCTTCGATCGTCTTTGGTAAGGATGACAACTTCCTCAACATGTTTGGCCAAATGATAGAAATGGCGCCAGCGCTGCCGGTCTTCGGGCCAGATGCAAAGCTTCAGCTTGTTTATGTGGATGATGTCGCCGAGGCTATCGCCGTCGCGCTTGAAGATCCAAGCAAGCACGGCGGGCACATCTACGAGCTGGGCGGACCCGAGCAGCTCTCCATGATGGAGATCAACGAGCGGCTTGCCGAAGCTCAGGGTCGTAAGCGACGCTTCATCGCCATGCCGAACGCACTCTCCGCGCTGTTTGCTGCCTTGCCGCTCACCCCGATGAGCCGCGATCAATGGACGCTCCTGAAACCCGGCAGCACCGTGTCCGGTGAGCATCGCACATTCAAAGAGCTGGGCATTGAGCCCAAACCGCTTGGTCTGTTCCTCGATAAATGGATGACGCGCTTCCGTCGCTTTGGGCGTTTCGGCCTTGTGACCCAGCGAAACAAGGAACGCGAAGCGCGCGGGCTGCCTCCAGTGCCGACCGGCGCAGGCGCTCAGCAGCCCGAACCAGATCCCTCTGAACAAGACTGAACCAGCGGCCTAGAGATAGGTCTTGTAGGCTTCGAGCAAGTCGGTGTGCACCATGTCTGCGCGGGCTTTGTCGAACACTGGGCTGTCAGGAACGGCCCAGCCATGATCTGCCTTGATCACGCGGTAACTTCCGCTGACATTCTCGGCGGCTACCACTGCATCCTGGAAGATTGTCTTGTCCTCAGGCGCCTTTGCATCATCGTTCTGTGCAATGAAGATGTTCACAAATACGCTTGCGTTTTCGAGCATGCGATGTGGGCTCTTGGGATCATCGGTAACAAGCCCGCCGCCGTGGAAGCTCCCAAGCACCTTCACGCGCTCCGGCACGGCAGCGGCGGTCCAAACTGTGAAAGGGCCACCCATACAATAGCCTTGCGTCCCAACGCCTTTGGCTGTGTCGACCGACGGTTGCTGATCAAGCCAAGCGATCGCCGCTTTCGCATCGCTGCCGATAGTATCAGCGTTGAGCTTGCTGCGCCACGGGCGCACCTTCGGGAAGCCTTCGGCCTGGATGAAATCGACAAAGTCCGCAAACTGCTCGCCCGCGACATCGCGATAATAGGGATTGAGCACGAGCACAGAATATCCCTCGCTCGCCAGCCGCCGCGCCATGGTGCGCTTTGCATCGCGGATCGAAGCAATGTCGGGCCAAAAGATAACGCCAGGGTACTTTCCGTCTTTAGGCTGAACAAAGAAAGCGTCCATCGTGCCATCGGGCGTTTCAAAGGTGACGGTGGTCTCGGTAAGGTCCGCAGCGGAGACATCGGCAGTCGTTGTTTGCCCGCCCGCTTCGCTCGGAGCGCATGCGACAACCGCCGCAGCTCCGGCTAGCGCTCCAAAGCGACGCCGCGAAACGTCAGCGCGCGCCCATTCCTGCAGTTTCGCTTGATCACACATCGCACCGTACTCCTTCACAAAGACCCCTCTGATGCGAAGTCTTAGCCGGAGCTTTCCATCGTGACCAGCGTCACCAACCGAACACGAGCGAGCCGAGTAGACGACCGGGAATGAAAGTGAACGCACCAGCGATAAGCAAGCCGACATAGAGACCCGTCATCATCCCGCGATGCATTCGGAGGCGCTTGGTCCGGACTGCCCAAATGCCAAGGGGCACATTGATGAAAGTCCAAATCGTAAAGATATGGATGAAGCTAAAGCCACTCCCTGCGATACCTGCTCCAGGCGTTCTGATGAAAGCTGAGGAGATCGCCGTTATGATCATCAATGCGGCCCAGATGCGTCCTAAAAGCTTGTGCGTCGCATCGCCTTTGCGGCGGAAAAGGATCAGCGGCCCAAGGATTGCGGCTCCCGCAGCGGTAAACAGATGAAAGAGGATTGGCCCGGTGAGTTTGTGCTCGATCGTCCCGGTCTCATTTCCCGCGCTCGATGATGCAAAGCCACCTGAGAAACCGGAAAGCAGCGTCATAGCCGCGGTAATGACGATTGTGATAACTGCAGTGATGATCAGCGTGCGCTTATCCAAGATGAACCCCCTCATGATGACCTATCAAAGATATATCGAAGGCTCAGAGGTAGTG
>JBCBOW010000012.1:0-13178 GCA_039821045.1 Pseudomonadota bacterium | reverse complement strand
TTCTCTTTCTCACCGGTTGATGCAGCGGCAACCGTTTCAGCGCCTTCGCTGGCATCCGCAGCAGCAGCTTCGGTGGGTGCATCCGCGCCACCTGAGCAAGCCGCGGCAAGACCAGCGGCAGCCGCCAGAGCGATCGAACCTTTGATGCGTGATGTGTTCATTTCTTCCTCCTCAAATCCATTCCTCCGAGCCCTTGTGGCCGCGGAGCTGATCCAGATGGGTCGTCCAAGCTGGCTGGTTGCATGCCTTTGATTCGTGCACACCCCCGCCGAGCTTTGCGTAGAGAACACAGGCGTGGTTACATTGCCAAGTGAAAAACCTGCAAGAGTAGCGCTCTGCAAGGCGCCACGAGCGCTTTCCTAACCTTCACAAAGCCGCTAGGCGCGCAACCCTGATGTTGTCTTCAGAGCCCTCTCAAGACCAAAATGCAAGCCGGATGCTTGCCAAGGCGCAAACGCTGATCGAAGCGCTGCCCTATTTTCAGCGTTATGCGGGGCGAACATTCGTGGTGAAGTATGGCGGGCATGCCATGGGCAACGCCGAGGCTGCGCGCGACTTCGCCGAGGATATCGTGCTCTTGAAGGCTGTCGGGATCAATCCGGTGGTGGTCCATGGGGGCGGTCCGCAAATCGGCGAAATGCTGGGGCGCTTGGGCGTTGAAAGCACTTTTGTCGATGGCTTGCGCGTAACCGACGCGGCAACCGCCGAGATTGCCGAGATGGTCCTCTCAGGCGCGATCAACAAGCAATTGGTTGGCTGGATCACCGAAGCAGGCGGCAAGGCGATCGGCATTTCGGGGAAAGACGGATCGCTTGTCACTGCGCGCAAAGTCAGCCGCACCGCGCGCGATCCCGAAAGCCTAATTGAGCGTGTTGTGGACCTGGGCTTTGTGGGTGAGCCCGCGCGCGTTGACACCACTGTGATCGATACAGCCGTCCAAGCCGGGATGATCCCGGTGATTGCGCCGATCGCGGGCGGCGAGGATGGCGCGACGTATAACATCAACGCTGATACCATGGCGGGTGCCATTGCGGCGGCGCTTGGTGCAGCGCGGCTCTTCCTCCTAACGGATGTTGCTGGCGTGCTGGATGGCGATGGTCAGCTCCTGAGCGATCTCACGCCTGCAGACATTGCCCGGCTCAGCGATCAAGGCGTGATCTCGGGCGGGATGGTTCCCAAACTGGAGACCTGCGTGCGCGCTGTTGAGGCGGGGTGCGAAGCTGCGGTTGTGCTTGACGGGCGCGTGCCGCACACGATGCTGCTTGAGTTCTTCACGGCGCGCGGCGCGGGCACCTTGGTGCAAAAGGAACAAACCTAAGCGTGGTTTAGCAGATGGCCCGCGATCTTGAATCCCATGACATGCAAGACTAGCTAAAGGCGTGTTAGTAGGGTAATACGCTCAAACCAGCCAAAGCTCAGGAAGCCCATCGATTATGCAAGGATTGCTCGTACTTTATCAGATCATCGCTCTGCTTACGCAGGTGCTTGTGATGCTCATCATTATCCAGTTCGTGATTGGCCTGCTGTTCGCCTTCAACGTGGTCAGCCCGTCAAACGATTTCCTGCGCCAGATCTACACCTCGATAAACAGTTTGCTCGAACCGGTCTTGCGCCCGATCCGCAACATCATGCCGCAAACCGGCGCAATCGATTTCTCGCCGCTGGTGCTGATCCTGGGGCTTCAGATCATGCTGATCGTCCTCGAAGGGGTTATGCGCAGCGCGCTATGAGCGAGGCCGCAACGAAAACCGCCACTCGGATTGACGGCAAGGCTTTCGCCGCCCGCCTGCGTAAGCGCGTGGGCGAAGCGGCTTTGGCGTTCGCTAAGCGAGCAGGCCGCAAGCCAGGGCTCGCTGTGGTGCTGGTTGGCGATGATCCGGCGAGCCAGGTCTATGTCGGCAGCAAGGGCAAGGCCACCATCGCTGCCAATATGGAGAGCTTCACGCACCGTTTGCCCGCTGATGTGAGCGAAGCGGAGCTGCTGGCGCTCGTTGATGCGCTCAACGCGGATGAAGCGGTGGACGGCATTCTGGTGCAATTGCCGCTGCCAGCACATCTTGACGAGCAATCAATCATCGCCGCGATCAGCCCTGATAAAGACGTCGACGGGTTCCATGTTATCAATGCCGGGCGGCTTTCGGTCGGTCAGACCGGGTTTGTGCCCTGCACGCCGCTGGGCTGCATGATGCTGTTGACGGACCGGCTTGGCGATCTTTCGGGGCTTGAGGCGGTTGTGATCGGGCGCTCCAATATCGTTGGCAAGCCGATGGCGCAGCTGCTGCTTGATGCCAACGCGACTGTCACCATCGCGCACAGCCGCACCCGCGATCTCAAAGCGGTTGTCAAACGCGCGGACATCGTTGTCGCCGCAGTCGGACGCCCGGAGATGATCGGCAAGGATTGGCTCAAAGACGGCGCGACTGTGATCGATGTCGGGATCAACCGTTTGCCGCCAGAGCCGGGCAAAGAGAAGGGCAAGCTCGTCGGCGATGTCGCCTTTGCCGAAGCGAGCGAGGTTGCCGGCGCGATCACCCCTGTGCCAGGCGGGGTGGGCCCGATGACGATCGCGGTGCTCTTGAGGAACACGGCGGTCGCCGCTTTTGCCAATGCCGGGCTGGAGCCGCTGCAGGGCCTCTAGCGCAAGGATGCACGATAAGGCGGCGCATCATAGCATCGCAGGGCTTCCCTTATGGTTCAGTGCTCGTAAACACGCGGCAGCCAATCGGAGCTTCCTATGATCCGCGCCTCACTTGTTATTACCGTCGTCCTCACCGCTTTGACGCTCAATGCGTGCGCGGGAGGGCAGCGCCGCGGGCCTCCGCGAAAGGTGATCGATCAGGTGCTGTCTGTCGCTCCGGGCAAAGCGCAGCCCAGTGCCATCGTCGCACTGGAGGTTGCATACGCCCGCGATGCGCGCGAGCAAGGGCTGTTCGTCGCCGGGCAGAACTACGCCGCCTCAAACGCGCTGATCCATCTTGAAGGCGAGCCGCAGGCCTTTGCCGCCATGCTTGATGCGCTCAAAGCCAGCGATCGCCAGCGCCAATGGAAGACGCGCACCGTGGTGATGAGCTGCGATGGCGCGCTGGCTGTGAGCCAAGGGCGCTTTGCGGACGAAACGGGCAAGGTCGGCAATTATGTCACCACCTGGGAGCGCCAGCCCAATGGCGAATACAAGTGGGTCTATGATGCGACGGGCTATGACATTCCCCAGCCTCCTCCGCGCAAGGAGTTTGAAGACGGTGACATCGTTGTGACCGCGATCGATTCGATCAGAGGCTTTGTTGCCACCTGCCCCAATGGCGCCACCATCCCAACGCCACCACCTGTGCGCATTGCGGTTGGTGAGGAAGGCGACGCAGCGCCCAAAGCCGCGTCGCAATCCGCGCGCGATGGGACGATGCGCTGGCGCTGGGAGGATCGCCCAGATGGCACCCGCTACGTGCGCGCGGAGTACTTCTATGAAGGCGGTTGGGAAGTGGGCATCGAAGAAAGCCTTGCATCGCTGCCTGAGAGATGATGAGGGGCGAGCATCATCGCCACATCATCTAGGACTGACCCGCTTGGCTCTGCCTGAACTCTTCGTTTCTGCTTTCATCACGCTGTTTGTCGTGATCGATCCGCCCGGCTGCGCGCCGATCTACGCTGGCCTTACGAAAGAGGCGACGAGCGCGCAGGCGCGCACCATGGCCCTGCGCGCGATCGCGATTGCAGGCGTGATCCTGATGATCTTTGCTTTCTTCGGTGAGGCATTGCTCGGCGCGCTGCATATCCAGCTTGATAGCTTCCGCATTGCAGGCGGGCTGATGCTGTTCTTCATCGCATTTGAAATGGTGTTTGAAAAGCGCACGCAGCGGCGGGAAGAACGCGCTGATGAAGTGCGCGCGCGCGAGGTGGAGGATGTCTCGGTCTTCCCGATGGCGATGCCGATGCTTGCCGGGCCTGGCGCGATCGCGGCGGTCATGCTGCTGATGAACGAGGCTAAGGGCTGGCCTGAGCGCCTTCAGGTCTTTGCCGCCCTGGGCTTCGTGCTTGCGCTTACAGCTGCAGCGCTCATCGCCGCAGGCCCGCTGATCCGGCTGTTGGGTGACAAGGTCGAGGCGGTGATTACGCGGCTGCTGGGTGTTCTGCTCGCCGCGCTCGCTGCGCAATATGTGATCGACGGGCTGAAGGGCAGCTTCGCGGTGTAGTCTTGCTTCAGGCGAGCGCTGTTGCGATCCCCGTAGCAGAGATCAACGCTTGAACGATCCCCCAGGCTGCGCCCAGCGCGACGCCGATAGTCCCGAGGGCGCCCGAGGATCGGGCCGCCACAAACAGCTTGCGCGCGCCTGCGAGGTCTTCGCCATGCGAACCCGCCATCGAGGAAAAGCCGATCGCGTGGAGGAGCCGGGCAATCGCGAGCACCACACATAGCGTCGCAACCAGCGTGGTTTGCCCCACAAGGATCTCAAGCAGCGCGAGCACTGCCACGAACAGTCCGGAGTTCTCCGCAAGATTGCCGTGGCGCCGCACCATCCGCTCCAAGGTTGGGTCCTCACCAAGACCGACGAACACGCCTTTGCTGCGGTACAGGCCCACCGTAAGCATCAGAGAGACTTGTAAGACGATGAGAAACGCGCCGAGTGCAGCGGTGTAAACGGGCAGATTGGTCACGAAGAGGGCTCCTCGGTCAGAATTGGCGTATCAGGAAAGCCGATCAGCGAAAGCGAGGCGCGCGCGGCATCAAGGATCGGTTCGGGAGAGGCGGCGAGGCGCGACGATGCGTTAGCGCCGTGCATCAGCTGTGTGAGCGTGCTCCCGGTCACAGCAGGATCGCGGGCATCCCCCGTCGCTTTGGCAGCGTCTGCGGCAATGATGATGAAGTGTCGCTCGATCTCATCAAAGATGCGCTTGGCTTCTTCGCGGATCGCCGGGATCTGCTGGCCTAGTTCCAACGCGAGCCCAACGATCGGGCAGCCAAACACATCCAGCGTCTCTTCATGGATATGCGCGTGCGACCGGTATGCCTGAGCTTAGATCCCAGCCAGGCGCGCCTGCGGCTCGGAACGCTCAGCGAAGACACCCGCGAAGAAGACTTCAATTGTCATAATCCCGTTGAACTTGACGACACTCAGCGCGAGATCGGCTTTGTCCGCAAAGTAGCGATAGACGGTCGCCTTGTTGACCTCTGCCGCATCAGCCACCTGGTCAATCGAAACCGAGTGATAATTCAACCGCCAAAAGAGCTGGGCCGCCGTCTCGACGATATGCGCGCGCGTGCGCTCAGACCGGGTAGGGAAGGTCAGCTGGTTCATAGCCGCAAGCTTAGCTTGCGATACAAACAGGGCAAAGCCGTCGGATGCGACAATTTGTCGCGTTTGCTTTTGCCACTGAACATTCGGACTGGGTTCATTCAAAGCGCGGCAGGAGCGCGCGAGGGCTGGAGGAGGAACACGATGCGCCGGGCTTTGCAGATCATAGCGTTCGCGGCGGCCGCGGCGCTGATGGGGCCGCTCACCGCAACAGCCTCCGCGCAGCCTCTCCCAGACCTGACGCTTGCTGAGCTTGAGCAACAGATCGAGCGCGGTGACCTTGGCAAGATCCGCGCCGCCGCCGCGCGGCAAGATGGCGCCACTGTCTACCGCAAGCGCTTTGGCGGGGGCGAAATGGGAGAGCGGGTCGACATCAAATCGGCCGGCAAATCGATCACAGCCCTGGCCATCGGCATCGCCATTGATGAAGGCGCTTTGCCCGGTGTCGATCTCAAGGTCTGGCCCTATTTGGGCGAGGCCCGCGGCGCAGCGCATAACGCCATCACGATCGCTGATTTGCTCTCAATGTCCTCTGCGCTTGATTGCAACGATTGGGACAAGCGCTCGCCCGGGCAGGAAGAGAAGATGTACCGCAAGCGCGATTGGACAGCCTTTGCGCTCGCCCTTCCAGCGCGTGACTACACCCGCGATGAGCGCGGCATTGGCCCTTTCTCCTATTGCACCGCAGGCGTCTTTCTCTTGGGCCAAGTGATCGTAAAGGCGACCGGCGAGCGCTTTGACGAGTTCCTGCAAAGCCGCCTGTTTGATCCGCTCGGCATCGATGGGGCGGAATTTCGAACCTCACGCAAAGGCGAGATCCAATCGGGAGGTCAGCTCACAATCTCGGACGAAGCGCTGCTCAAGATCGGGCAGATGATCCTTGATCGCGGAAAGTGGGAAGGGCGACAGATCGTCTCGGAAAGCTGGCTGAAACAAGCATTCTCTCCCAGCCATCAGCTCGGCGAGAATGCCTATTACGGCTATCTCTTCTGGATGATGCCCGTTCGCTCCACGCGCGGCTACGAAGCGGCTTTCATGATGAAGGGCAATGGCGGCAACATCGTTGCCATAGTGCCAACGATGAACGCGGTGCTGGTGGTCCAAGCGCAAAACTACAACAAGCGCGAGGCAGAGCGGAACGCGTTTGTGGTGCTGACCACGCTTTTGCGCAGCCTTGAGGTGCCCGAAGGCAGCGAGGCGGAGCCTATTGCAGCGTCATAATCTCTTCGCCGCCATCGCTGCGGCCGAAGAACTGCATCAGCTGCACAAGCAATTCGCACCGCGCGGACAGCGTCTTTGCTTCAAGCAATGCCTGTTTTGACGCGGGATCGAACGGGGCGATCTGCGAGACACCGTTGATCAGCGAGTGATCATCGAGCCGCTCGACCGAATCCCAATCCACGCTATAGCCCTGCGCATCGGCAAAAGCGCGCGCTTCGACTTCAAAACCGCCCCGCTGTGCGTGGCTCAGCGTTTCATTGTCGTCATCATCGATGAGCTCGCCTTCGACCTGCCGGAAGGCGGTGGCAACATCGAGTTCGCGCACCAGATTGAAACGCGCCTCGCCTTCGAGGATGAGATTGTAGCGCCCATCATCCATGGCTTCGATCTCGCCAATCCGCCCAATGCAGCCAACCGAATAGAGCGGCGCGCCTTCAACCGAGCGCTGTGGCTGGATCATTGCGATGCGCCGGTCGCGCACCAGCGCATCGCCGACAAGCGCGCGGTATCGCGGCTCAAAGATGTGCAGCGGCAATTGCAGCCCGGGGAAGAGGACTGCGCCGGGCAGCGGGAATATCGAGAGGCGCATGGTCATGGCTGGGCTCCTATCCGAACAGGATCTTCGACAAGCGCCGCCGAGTGCTGACGACCCAGGGGTCTTCCAGGCCGGTGGCCTCGAATATCTGGAGCAGCTTGGCGCGCGCGGCGCCCTCGTTCCATTCGCGATCCGCTTCCACCATAGCGAGCAGTGTGTCGGCCGCGCCATCGCGGTCTCCGCCTGCAAAGGCTGCCTCCGCGTAAGCAAGCTGCGCGTCCATATCCTGAGGCGCGGCCGCAGCGGCGGCTTTGAGCCCTGCAAGCTCGCTGTCATCGACCTGTGTCCCGGCAAGCTCCAGTGCGCTCTTGGCAGAGGCCATCGCGGGATCAGCCGCGAGATGTGCGGTCTCAGGCGTCGCTTCCAGGCCTTCGAGCATCGCGCGCGCTTCATCGACCATGCCCATCGCGATCTGCGCGCGCAGCATGCCGGAAATGGCGGGGACGTTTTCGGGATCGAACTCGAGCACTTGGGCAAAGATGCCGCCCGCGCGCTGCCCATCGCCGCCTTTGAGCGCTTCTTCGCCCATCGCGACGAACTGAGCGATCTCTTCAGGCGAGGGGCCGTCAGGCGCGCCGCCGTCCGCTCCGGCTTGCACGGGGAGCTGCGTCAAAAGCTGATCGAGGATCTGGCGAAACTGGCTTTCCGAGCGCGCGCTGGTGAGGTCTGCAACCGGCTGCCCCTGAAACATCGCATAGACAGTCGGGATCGATTTGACTTGAAACTGCCCCGCGATGAACTGCTCTTCGTCGACATTGATCTTAGCCAGAACCACGCCTTTGTCCGCATATTCGCCGCAGACTTTCTCCAGCATCGGCGCAAGCGCTTTGCACGGGCCACACCATTCCGCCCAGAAATCGAGGATGACGAGTTTGCTTTGCGAAGGCTCGACCACGGTTTTGCGAAACCGGTCGACAGCCTTCTGCTCGTCGAGATTAAGACCCATGCTGGCCAAGGAGGCACTCCCTTAATGTCTGATCTTGCGTAGCGCGCCGTGCGCGAGATGTGTTTCAACCGCTGCGCGCCTTACACCAATGTGGGGCGCATCTCAGCTTTGTGAAGCGGGGCTTTATGCGTGGAAGCCCAGCGGCGCTCAATCAAGCGAAATTTTACGCCGATTTGGGGTTGCAGGGCATGCGAGGCGCTGTTAATTGCGCCGCCTCCCCGGCAGAGACCGGCGCATGTAAGCGCCCATCTGCGAGGCGTCAGTGAGCGGGCGTAGCTCAGGGGTAGAGCACAACCTTGCCAAGGTTGGGGTCGGGCGTTCGAATCGCCTCGCCCGCTCCATTGATCTCATTCACCGAAATCCGAGCTTTTTGCCGCCTGTGCGGGCCATTGCCGCGTGTCATTTATGCCGCAGCGAGCGCTTCAACCATCGTTGATGATTGGCCTTTCTTCAGAAAGTCTTGCGCGCGCCTTGCGCTGACAGCCGCTTTGGCTATGCGGTCATGAGATATTATCACATCTCTCGCGTCATTGGCCCTTGCCGACGTTACCTCTACAATTTCGAGGATTTCATGACCCCCACCCCCTCCGCCTCCCCCCTTTTCGCGGCGCCCTCACGCTTTGCCTTGCTTGCGACCCTGGGCGCTCTGCTGCCTGCCGCGCCTGCGCTGGCTCAGGCCGGTGCCCCTGAGCCAGATGCCGAGCAGCCGACCACGCAAATCGAGGCGGAGCGGATCGAGAAGAGCGGAGAGGATCAGTTCGCCGGCAGCATTCTGGTGACCGCTGACGGATTGGGCGAGCTCGACTTCATCGCGGCGCAGAGCGTCCTTGATGCAGAGGACATCCAGCGCAATCTCAATGGCCAGATCGGTGAGCTCCTGGCCAAGCTCCCGGGCGTTTCCGCGACCAGCTTTGCGCCCGGTGCCTCGCGCCCAATCCTGCGCGGTCAGGATGCAGAGCGTGTGCGCGTGCTTATCGATGGCCTGGGCACAGCGGATGTCGGCAACACGTCCGCGGATCACGCGACGACGATCGAGCCGTTGGTGACCGAGCGCATCGAGGTGTTGCGTGGCCCGGCGGCGTTGCTGTTTGGCAGTCAGGCGATCGGCGGCGTTGTGAATGTTATCGACCGCCGCATCCCGACAGCTGTGCCGGAAGACGGGATTGACTTTGATTCGCTCCTCGCAGCGGACACGGCAACCGGCCTCATTAGCGGCGGCGCATCGGTTGATATCGCGGCCGGAGAGAACGTCGTGTTCCACTTTGATGGCTCCTATCGTGACACTGATGACGTCGAGATCCCGGGCTTTCAGGTCACGCGCGAGTTTGCCGCAGAACTCGTCGATCTTGCCGCTGAGGAAGCCGCTGCCGGTGAAGACGAACGCGCTGAGGAGCTGCTCGAGGCGGCTGAGCGCGAGGGTGCCGTTCCGAACAGTGCGACCGAATCGTACACACTGAACAGCGGTATCGGTGTCTTTCTGGGTGAGAGTTCGTTCGGTTTTTCAGTCGGCTACTTTGACACCGATTATGGCGTCATCGGTAACCCAGCCTTTGAAGAAGAGGAAGAGGGCGAAGAGGAAGGCGAGGGCGAAGGCGAAGAGGAGGGCGAAGAGGAGGGCGAAGAGTTCGTCACCATCGGCCTGCAGCAGCTGCGCGTCGATTTCCGCGCTGACATCGCTTTGGGCGAGGGCTTTTTTGACCGACTCAAAGTTCGCGCGGGCTATTCGGACTACGAGCACACCGAGTTTGAAGGCGCTGAAGTTGGCACTGTGTTTGACAGCGAGACCTTCGAAGCGCGCGCCGAGCTGGCGCAATCGCGCGGCGGTGTGATCGGTGTCCAGTTCCTCTCGCGTGACTTCGCAGCGGTCGGGGCAGAGGCGTTCGTTCCGCCCAATGAGACCACGCAGTTCTCGATCTTTACCGCGCAGGAATACGATTTTGGCGGCATCCAGATCGAGGGTGCGGGCCGGTTCGAAACGGTCGATGTCGAAAGCGAGCCACTGGGCCTTGAGCGTGACTTCGATCTGCTCTCGGGCGCGCTCTCGGTCGTCGCCGAGACGGGCGAGGATCCCAACGCGCCGCGCTTTGGCGTCACGGTTTCGCGGTCAGAGCGCGCGCCGGCGGGCGAAGAGCTGTTTGCTGATGGCCCGCACGTTGCAACGCAGACATTCGAAATCGGTGATCCTGACCTCGAAGTCGAGAGCGCATGGGGCCTTGAAGCCTTCGCGCGCGGCAGTGTCGATGGGGTGACCTTTAGCGCCTCGATCTATCAGCAGTGGTTTGACAACTTCATCTTCCTCCAAGGCACTGACGAGATCGAAGACGGTCTGCCCGTGTTCAACTTCCTCGCGGCTGATGCGGAGTTCTTCGGATTTGAAGGCCAGGTCACCTTCCCGCTGATTGACACCCAGAGCTTCGGGCTCGTGAGCGATCTGCGCGCTTCCTATGTCGAGGCCAGTTTTGACGATGGCGGCAATGTGCCGCGCATCCCGCCGCTTGAGCTTTACGCCGCCTTGGAAGCGCAAACCCGCAGCATCGATGTGCGCGCCGAGGTCCAGTTCTTCGCGGAGCAGGAAGAGATCGACGCGTTCGAGACGCCGACCGATGAGTTTGCGCTGGTCAACACCTATGTCACCTGGCGTCCGCTTCCGAACAACCCGAATGTCGCTCTGCAACTTGGCCTGGAGAACCTTGCCAATGTCACAGGCCGGCGCCACTCAAGCTTCACCAAGGAGTTTGCGCCCCTGCCCGGTCGCAACCTTCGCGTCAGCCTGCGCTCCAGTTTCTGACGCGGCGGCAGACAGTCAGACAGTCAGACAGGCAGGCGGCTGGCAAGGGTCAATCGCCCGCTTTGCTATGTGCCTTAGCCGCCTCAGGCCGAGAGATAGCTCCCCGCGCGCAGCATGATCAACGCTTCGGCAGCAAGGCTGAAGCCGAACAGCGTGAGCACCGTGCAGACTGCCTTGAAGCTCGTCAGCCGCTTGCCTTGGCCAGGATCAAGCGGGAAGATGTAGCGCAGCACGAGCACCACATCGCGCGCATGACACACCAACCACGCCGCGCTCAGCAACGAGGTGCAGGTCAGCGCGAGAACCAGGAACTGGAGAGTGGCAAGGGACATGAAGGGCGTCTCCGAATGACGATCCCAATCATTGAATCCGCAAGCCCTCTCTCGGTTCCCGGTCCTAAGTGTTTGCGCGCAGCTTAGTTCTCAACCGCAAAGCTGATCTCGGCATGCTCCTGCAAGCGATCGACCAGCGCCTCGCCGAGGAACGAGCCCGGTGTGCCAACGCCCCCTTCAGCTTCGCATGAAAGCAGCGCCATGCCGGTCTCTGCGAGCATCCGGCTGGTTGAGCCATAGCCCGGATCGTATTTGCCTTTGACCCCGAAATGCAGCGGTTCTGAGCTCTCCGGCCCATCAGCCACGAACAGCACATCGTAAAACCCATTCTCGCGCTCTTCCTTTGAAGGGCCCTCGCCCGGCTTGGGCGGCTTGGCGCCGAACGGGTTCTTCATCATCTCCGCCGCGGCGCTGGCCGCTGCCTTGCCCGCTTCGCCCGCGCTCGTCAGCATCATCTCATCATATTTGAAGTCTTCGCCATAGGGATGGCCGAGCAGGAAGTTGGTGCGGTGCACGTTCTTCGTGTTGATCGGCGCCATCACAAAGGGCGCGGCCCATTTCCCCAGATCGTTTTCAAGCTGCGGGATCATGCCGGTCGGCTGGCTCGCGCCGGTGAAGCCAGGCGTAAGCGCGAAGGGATTGGTGAGCGTTGCGATGATCGAGGGGTTCTTCGCGGCTGCTTTCATCGTTGCGCCAAGGCTTGCCGCGGTGCCGCCTGAGAACGTGCCCGCCATCGCCCGCACTCGTCCGCGAATGCGCGAGGAAGCCGCGCCAAAGCGCTCCTTGGCGGCCTTCTGCGTCATCATCACACCGAGATCGAAGGGGATCGAATCAAACCCGCTTGAAAAGCAGATGCGCGCCCCGCTCGCCTTGGCGGCTTCGTGATGCTCATCGATCTTGTCTTTCATCCAGGCGGGCTCGCCGCACAGATCGGCATAGTCCGTGCCGGTTTTGACGCAGGCTGCGAGCAGTTTGTCGCCATAGAGCTGATACGGCCCCACCGTGGTGAGCACGACTTTTGTGCGCGCGCACATCGCTTCCAGGTCTGCTTCATCATCAGCGTTGGCGACGACCAGCGGCGTATCCGCCGGAGCACCGATCTCATCGCGCACCGCTTCAAGCTTGTCCTGGCTGCGGCCGGCCATGGCCCATTTGGGCGCATTGTCCGAAGAGCCATAGTGATTGCTCAGATATTCCGCGACCAGGCGCCCGGTGTATCCGGTGGCGCCATAGACGATGATGTCAAATTCGGTGTCTGCCATGTTGGTCTCCTCTCACCCGTTCTTTGCCCGCCGCCATGCGCGCAGGCCGGGCGAGAGTCAAAGGCGAGTTTCGCGCCCGGCCAAAGCCTCGGTTCGTCGCACGTAGAGAACGTGTGACACACCTGACACACTGTCCAAGCGCAAAAAACCGCTCGATCACACAGGCGCGGTTTGATCGACGGATGCGATCAAGGAATCCTCGGTTGCAGGCAATGTGCAGGGCCATCGCGCCCTTGTGGCAGGAGCGAGCCGAGTAGGAAAATCGCGCGATGTCGGAACTGGACAATCCTTAATCCGACAAAGCGGCTATTAGGGTCGCGAGGGAAGAGGAGGGGAAAATGCCAAAAACTGCTAAAGCGCCCGTGTCCATAGTGGCGGCTCTCGTGCTGTTTGCCGGTTGCGACGATCAAATTCAGGCTGACTCGATTGAAGTCCAAAGGGCGCAGCTAATCGTTTCGGTTACCGATCAGGATCAGCAGGAATCAACCGCGCTAAACAAGCTGGCAATTGCCGTTTGCCCTGAAGGGTACACGGTGGTCGGTGGCGGTTATCAAGTGACCTATGACGAGTTTCGCATCCCTGCAGATAGCATCTTGGTAACTGGCAACGCTCCAACCCGTGCCGGCATCGAAGAGGGTCCGCCAAACGCCTGGCGTGTCGGCGCGTTTCAGCCTGCCAATGGCGGCATACCATGGGCGCTCACCGCTTATGCACAGTGCTACAGAGGGCGCCCAACCGGAGTTGCT
>JBCBOW010000011.1:0-13211 GCA_039821045.1 Pseudomonadota bacterium | reverse complement strand
GCAAAGGGATCTGCTGTCTCGGCCAAGCGCTTTGAAACGCTTTGCACCATCACGATCGAGCAGAGCCCGGAGCATTTTCACGCCCATGTCGAATTGCCCGAAGAGGTGGTGATGGAGCCCGGCGACAAGGTGCGCGTTCATGGCGACCCGATTTCCATCCCCTTTGGCAGCCGCGAAGTCTTTGAGCGCACCGCGACGGTCACGCGCGCTGGACCGCTCAAGCGCGCTCTCATCAAGGCGGCTGCCTATTTCGACTTGGCCGAACTGTACGAAGTCAGCTTCAACGCTGGGAGGATCAAATGAACGCTTACAAGCCCATGACCAGCGAAGAGGCGATGGAACTCGCCACGCAGGACACGATGCTGACCCCGCGGTTCTACACTACCGATTTTGACGCGCTCGATGCGATCGACGTGAGCCCGGTGCGCGGGGAATGGGACGCGCTCATCGAGGAAATGATCGGCGATCCCAACAAGAAGCACTTCAAGCAGGATGAACGCTTTAAAGGCGTGATCGAAGGGCTTGATCCTGCGCTGCGCAAAGAGTTCACCGATTTCCTCGTCAGCTCGATGACCTCGGAGTTTTCGGGCTGCGTGCTCTATGCCGAGATCGCCCGGCGCACGAAGAACCCGGATGTAAAGCAGCTCTTCAAACTGCTCGCGCGCGATGAAAGCCGGCATGCAGGCTTTATTAATGAAAGCCTCAAGGATGCTGGCATCGGTGTTGACCTCGGCTATCTGACGCGCACCAAGAAATACACGTATTTCAAGCCGAAATTCATCTTCTATGCCGTCTACCTATCTGAGAAGATTGGTTATGCGCGCTACATCACGATCTATCGGCACCTCGCGCGCAACCCTGAGAACAAATTCCACCCGATCTTTGATTGGTTCGAGGAATGGTGCAACGATGAGTTCCGCCACGGTGAAGCCTTTGCGATGCTGCTGCGGTCAGACCCCAAGCTGCTCGAAGGCGCGAACAAGCTGTGGGTGCGTTTCTTCCTCCTTTCGGTCTACGCCACCATGTATGTGCGCGATCATGATCGCCCGGTGTTCCACGAGGCGCTCGGCGTTGACCCGACCGAATATGATTATGAGGTCTTCAAGGTCTGCAATCAGATTGCCCGCCAGGTCTTCCCGGTTGAGCTGGACATCGATGATCCCGCGTTTCGCCGTCAGATGGAAGCGCTCCGTCTTGCTGCGGGCCGGATTGAGGATGGCAAGGAACAAGGCGGGATTGGCGGCCTGTTAAAGCGCGCGGGCGGTATGGCCGGTGCCGGCTGGGCGTTTGCGCGGATGTATTTCCACCGCACCAAGTCCAACACGCTGCCCGCAACGATCCGGCTTCAGCCTACATGGTAAGTTGGGACGGCCATATTGTACCGTTCATTGTAACGGTGATGATCTGGTTTGTGGCGACCGGGCTCGTCGCCTGGGCGGACAATCGCGATGCCAAGACCTTTCCGCGCAGCCTCGCGATTGGCGGGTTTGCCGGAATTTCCGGGCTGGTGGTGATCCTGATTGCCTCGCAATCGGTAAGCTCAATGGCGGTGTATATCGCGTTCGTTGGCGCGCTCCTGGTCTGGGGCTGGCATGAGATCGGCTTTCTCACCGGCGCTGCGGCGGGGCCTCGCCGCGAACCGGCTGCACCTGGACTGAAGGGCTTTGAGCGCTTCACTCAAGCAAGCGCGACGGTGATCCATCACGAGGTCGCGCTGGCGCTCACAGCGCTGCTGCTCATCTCGCTTTCCTGGAACGCGCCTAACCAAATCGGCGCGACGGTGTTTGTGCTGCTGTTTGGCCTTAGACTGTGTGCCAAGATCAACATGTTTATCGGCGTGCCCAATTCGACCGCGGAAATGCTTCCGCCGCATCTGGGTTATCTTAAGAGCTATTTCGGGCGCAACCGGATGACCTGGCTGCTGACTGGCTCGATCGCCGCGATTTCGGCAATTGCGCTGTGGTTCGGCTCGCTCGCAGCGGCTGCCCCTTTAGGCAGTGCCGAAATGGTCGGAGCAAGCCTGCTTACAACGCTGTGTATGCTTGGAGCGCTGGAGCACCTGTTCCTCGCGCTACCGTTCAGAGACGGCATGCTTTGGGGGTGGGCTTTGCCTCGCCGTCTTCCCGTAGCTTCGCCACCAAGAAATGTGATTGACACCAATGACTGAAATGAAGAGCAAGGACCCTATGGGGGGAATAAGCATGGATTATGAGGGTTTTTTCGCCAGCGAGCTTGAAAGCGTTCGCGAGGAAGGCCGCTATCGCGTCTTCACCGATATCAAACGCCACCGCGGGCGTTTCCCTCATGCAACCCGTTTCTTTGAGGATGAGCAAACCCAGGCGGTGACCGTTTGGTGCTCGAACGATTATCTCGGAATGGGCCAACACCCTGCCGTGCTCGAGGCGATGCACGCAACGCTTGACGAATGCGGCGCGGGCGCTGGCGGCACGCGCAATATCTCGGGCACCAATCATTACCATGTCGAGCTCGAAGCCGAGTTGGCTGACCTGCACGCCAAAGAGAGCGCTCTGCTCTTCACCAGCGGCTATGTCTCCAACTGGGCCGGCATTGGCACGCTGGCTGCGCGCATCCCCAATTGCGCGGTGTTCTCCGATGAGCTGAACCACGCCTCGATGATCGAAGGCATCCGCTATTCCAAGGCCGAGCGCCGCATCTGGAAACACAACGATCCCGAAGATCTGGACCGTCACCTTTCAGAGTTTGACGCTGACCGGCCCAAGCTTGTCGCCTTCGAGAGCGTTTATTCGATGGACGGCGACATCGCCCCGATCGCAGAGATCATAGATGTCTGCGAGAAACACGGTGCGCTGAGCTACATCGATGAAGTGCACGCCGTGGGCCTTTATGGTCCGCGCGGCGGCGGCATCGCTGAGCGCGAAGGGCTGATGGACCGGATTGACGTGATCGAAGGCACGCTGGGCAAGGCCTATGGCGTAATGGGCGGGTATATCGCAGCCTCGCGCAATCTCGTCGATTTCGTGCGCAGCTTTGCAAGCGGCTTTATCTTTTCAACCGCCTTGCCCCCAGCCGTTGCCGCGGGCGCTGCGGCGAGCATCCGGCACCTTAAGGCCAGCGATCGCGAGCGCGAATTGCAGCAAGAGCGCGTTGCCCAAGTGCGGCGCAAGCTCGATATGATGGGCATTCCGCATCTCGCAAACCCGAGCCACATCATTCCGGTGATGGTGGGCGATGCGCACAAGTGCAAACGGATCAGCGACTGGCTGATGGATAATCACGGCATCTATGTGCAGCCGATCAACTATCCTACGGTTCCGGTTGGCACTGAGCGGCTGCGGATCACACCTTCGCCGGTCCACACCGATGGCGATATCAATCGCCTGATCGATGCGCTGAGCGAGATTTGGTCGCAGTGCGAGCTTGCTCGGATGGCAACCGCAGCCTGAGCCTTAATGGCTTAGCACTTGGTTTTGCATGGCGCGCTCGCGGCCTAGGCCTTGAGCTTTCGCAAAAACGCGGGGTCGAAGCGTTACTCCGAAGCCGGCCGCCTTGATAGGTCTGGTTGCGGACGGCTCACCTCGTCCTGTGGGGCCGGTGGGCCGCTTGCCTCATCCGCCCCATTTGCCTCATAGCCTCGCTTGCCCGGCTTCATAGGGCTCTTTGACAATTGCAGGGCACTTCTTCTTTCAGAACATACCAGTCGCACAAAAAAGGCGGCGTGCACGCAGCACACCGCCCCCTTTTGTTTCTTAAGAGCGCGTCAGCTTAGATGCCGGCTTCTTCGAAAATCTCGCCAAATTCACGGCCGGCGAGGCCCGGATGCGACGCTTCCTTAGCGGCGGCCAGGTTGGTAAGTTCATCGCCTTCACCAACAACGATCATGCCGATCATGCCAGCAGCATAGTGCGGCACGCACTTGTAACCGTACACGCCGGTTGCCGGGATGACATAGGTGACTTCTTCGTTGATCTTGCCTTCCCAGCCCTCAACACCGGCGGGAACCATGCTTTCGATTGACGAAGACTGGTGCGTCGGATCGGTCGGCACGAACTTGATCGTGTCACCAACATGGGCGGTTACGAGGCGCGGCTTGAACACTTGGAGACCGCCGAATCGTCCGGATCGCGGGTGTACATGTTGATTTCGATGACCGTGCCGTTGGCTTCGGCAGCCGGAACCGCTTCGACGGTTTCAGCAGCTTCTTCAGCAGCGGCTTCTTCAGCCGGTGCTTCTTCAACAGCGGCGGTTTCTTCTACAGGTGCCTCTTCAGCGGGAGCATCAGCACCACCACCGCAAGCAGACAGGGTAACAAGGCTGGCGAGCGCGACTGCGCCCAGGAGAGTGTTACGCTTCATTTGCATCTTCCCTTTTGAAAACTTTACATTCCTCCCGCGACGAGGCGGGCCTTAAACCAGTTTTTCAGGCATTGGAAGCGCTGCGTTGCGCGCTCACGCCCCCGATCCACCATGGTCTAATACTTAGCCAAACGCGCGATGGGCAATGGCGTTTCCCAACAATTAGCGAGCAGGCAAGGGCGGGCGCTCAAGATCGAGCGCGGCAGCAATATCGGCCCATGCGACATAGGCAAAGCGCTGCTGGCGGCGCTCACCGGCTTGCGCTTGCGCGCCCTCTCGCCCGCCGGTTCGGATAAAGCCGTCCTGGATCACCATTAGCCCGCTTTCAAACTCGCCGCCCAGATCGCCAGATCGCACCGCAATCCCGTCGGTATCTCCAATCAGCGTGCCTCGGTGGGCCACCTGAAAGCGCCCGCGAAAGCGATGTGGGGCTGCGCGATCGAACACAGCAAAGGTGTTGTCGCCCTGGCTCGAGGCGATCAGATATCCCTGATCAGGCTCCTCGCCCGCATATATCGCTAGGCCTTCCACATCGGCGGTAAGCGGGCGCTCATTGCCCGTCTTCGCGATCAGTACGCCGCGATCCCCGCCGTGCTCGCGCGCATCAAAGCGCCATACGCCGATGTCCTCCTCACCAACGTAAAGGGCACTTGCAGCATCATCAACGGCGCAGGCTTCCGGCTGGGTCGCAACGCGCAATCGGCGCACCTCGCGCACCGCCATTGAGCCATCAGCGCCAACGGGCTCGAGCCGGTATTGAACGATCAGACCCGACTTGTCGGTCGTAAAGACATACAGCGCCGCTGCGCTTTTATAGAGGCACAGCCCATAGACTTCATCCTCTGCAACCGCCGCAAAGGGCGCGCCTGCGATCGGGTCCAAAGCGCCAGCGCCCGGATCGAACACAAATCCTTCAATCTGCGCATCGTCCTTGTCCGAGGCGAAGGCGAGCACGCGCCCTTCCCAATCACGCATATCGACATTGTTGGGCGCTCCCAGGTCATCCGCGCGGCTGACCAGTTTTCCAGCCGCATCATAGACATTGAGGCTGCGCTGTTTGTTTGTGCCCAACACGAAGAAGGTCTCGCCCGCCTGCCAGATCGCGGGATCGTCTGCTGCATCGCACATATCGCGCACCGGCTCGGTTGTGCGCACAGCTTCGATAACAGGCGTGCCCGCAGGGGCCTCTTGCCACTCCTGAGTGTAAAGGGTCTCCTGCAACCAACAGCGCACAGGCCCCTTCGTGGAAGGGTTTTCCAGCGCGACAATCAGCGCCCCGAACGCCAAAATCAGCGCGCCAAGGACAATCAGAGACCCCCGCACCATGGCTTACTGCAGGAGAGAACCCTGGATCGAAGCGAGCTCCTCATCGGTCACATCAAGTTCCGCCTTGATGTAGCCAAGCACCGAACCGTGTTTTTCGGCCATGTAGTCAAGCGTCGTCTCGATGTAGATCGGGTTCGATTCCATGAGCGGCGCGACCTTCTCAGGCGGTAGCTCCATGAGGAAAGCATAGGGGCTGTCTTTGCCAGGCGCGCGCGCTTCAGGGCTCAGGAATTCCGCCATGTAATCGACATAGTCGTCCGAAAGCGAATAATCGTAGACGACCGTTTTGCGCGGAACGCCAAGCGCCGTCAGCAGCAGAGCCGCCGCTGTGCCCGCACGGTCCTTGCCCGCTGAGCAATTGAAGGCGAGCGGGATGTTGCCCGCAGCGAGCTGATCGAACATCGCCGTGTAGCCCTCGTCTTCGCGCTCAGCGATGCCGGGATAGCCTGCGGCCATCGCTTGGCGAACATCATCCGGGGTTGCTTCCGGATCCATCAGCGGCGCGAACATGGCGCGTTCTTCGCCTGTCTCAGGCGGCGCGGCGAAGGTCATATATTCGATTTCGCCCGCGCGCCAATCGGTCGGCTCCTCCGCGCGCTCGTCTTCCTCGCGGAAATCGCAGACCGTCGTGATGCCCAGATCGCCGAGATATTCGTAATCCGCATCGGTAAGCTTGTGCATGACGCCTGAACGGAACACGCGGCCCCATTTGACCGTCTTGCCATTTTCGGTCTCATATCCGCCCAGATCGCGGAAGTTGCGGCCGCCTTCGAGCGGGAGCAAGCGCACAGCGACCTCTTCGACTTCACCGCTTTCGCTCGTAAGCCGGAAATAGCGACGCTCATCCTCGCCTTCGGCGCTCCAATTGGCCGAGCCGCCTTCAAAAGTGCCGATTTCTTCAGAGACACCGAAGGCGGGATCGGTTGAAACCTCGATCATGACCGGGCCATCGCCCTTCCACGTCAGGGCATAATCGTTGGGCGTCTCGCCATGTTCAGCGGCGACCTCGCTCAAACCGCTTTCGGCTTCTTTGACCTCTTCGGTACAGGCCGAAAGGGCAAGTCCAGCGGCAAGCACCGTCGAGATAAACAGATTACGCATTATCCGCTCTCCTATAATCACGTTCAGTAATCGATCCGCAAGCCAAACAGATAGCGCGCTCCAAAGCCTTCGACCTGGTTCGGCGTCAATGGCGTACCGGTGTAACGCACGTCGACCGCGTTGGTCAGGTTGTTGGCGTCCGCAAAAAGGGTCACAGCCACATCGTCTACGAGGTTGGTGAAGGTGTAGCGGATCGACGCATCGAGGCGTTCTTGCGCATTCCAGAACACATCGTTGCCCTGGCTTTCGGTCTCATCGAGCCAGTCATCGCGGTAGGTGTAGCTGCCGCGGACTGAGAAGCCATAGTTCTCGTAGAACACGGAGGCCTTGCCGATAAAGTCAGAGGTGCCCGGCAGAGATAGCGAGCGCTCGGGTCGGCCATCAAGCGCTGGGATTGTGAAGGAGCTATCCAGGAACGAAGCCGAAAGGTCGACCCCAAAGCCAGAGAAGAAGCCATCCGTGAATGCTGAGGCGCGCCCAATAAACGCAACCTCGAGGCCATACAGCTCGCCGTCCTCGCCATTCTGGAAGCTTGTAAAGAGGCCCGGCGTGCCGGGGGCGATTGAAGCGTCAAAGGATGAAATGTCTTCAAACAGGGTCTGCTCAGCGAAGATCACATTGTCGATGAAGCGCGCATAGGCGGCGATCGAGAGAATGCTCCCCGGGGCAAAGTAGTATTCCAGGCTCAAGTCACCGCCAAAGGCCGTTTCGGCATCGAGGTTGGGGTTGCCCCCGGTAACATTCACGAAGTTTCCGCCGGTGGCGATATCCGTAACATCGACGGCAACCGAGGCGCGCGCTTCAATGTAGGTTGGGCGGTTTACGCCGCTGCTGAAAGAGGCGCGAAGGATGGCGTCCTGCGCAATGTCAAAGTTCAAATGAACGCTTGGGAGGAAGTGGACATAATCGTTTTCCGCTGTGACTGGCGAAATGACCGTGTCACCAATCGGATCGCCTTCGTCATCGACCGGAGTGAACGCGCTGTTGCCGCTCGAGGTGAAGTCGGTCGCCTCAACGCGCGCTCCGAAGATGAGCGATCCCCACTCGAACTCGCTCGTGATCATGGCGTAAGCTGAATAGATCTCTTCTTCGATATTGACCGCGAGATCAGGCGGAACCGAAAGATCGAAACTGGTGCCAGCAGCCTCGAACGCATCGACCAAGCCGACGCTATCGAAAAAGGTGCCGCCGATCGAGTTGTTGAAATCGGTGTCCCAAGGCTCGCCCGTGTCAAAATCCTCGATCACAACTCCCTCGGGTGCTGGCAGGAATGCAAAGAAAATGTCCGAGCCGCTCGCTTCGCGCGTATCGAACTTAACGCCAACTTTGAGCGTTGAAGCATCACCCAGAAGATCAAGATCGCCGATCAGGTCGGCTTTGAATTGCCAGGCTTCAATATCGAGCGAAGACAGCGCAGGCAGGATGAAGTTAGCGCCATAACCGACATCCGAGATCGTCGCAGGTTCGCCTGTAAAGAGCTGCTGCAGATTGAGCACCGGATCCTCGACATCGGTAAGGTCGAATTCGCCGCCAATCGCCGAAAAGGTGCTGAAAGGGATGATCAGGTTCACATTGTTTTCGGTCTCGGTGTAATTGACCCGTGTCTCAAGCTGCCAATCTCCAAACACAAAATCCGCACCGAACGTGTTGACCCAGTTCGACACGTCGTAGCGGCCGTCCTGCAGCAGGCGAGTGACCGAAATGAAATCATCGGTTCCGGTTTGGCCCGGCGAAACTGGGCCGGTAAATGCATCGAACGCCTGCCCACCCGAGAAGACAAAAGCCTCGGTGCTGGCGTCAAAGTCGAATTGATACTGGTTGCGTTGCTCATCATCGATGAACTCGGAATAGATTGACGAAGCGAAAACCCGCGAGAGTGCACCCGTCCCGCGAAACTCAATCGTCCCGCCATAAGAGTTGTCCTGTCGCTCCACGAGATAATTGCGGAACTCAAGTGTCGCAAACTCATCACCGATCACGTCAAATTCACGGTTGTCCGTCGTTTGGTCGCGGCCGTTATGCGAACCGAAAACAACGAAGCCGAAATTCTCATCAGAATAGGACAGGCGTCCATTGTAGCGTTCGACCTGCCCGTTGCCGAGCTCTTGAACGCCCAGCCCGCCCTCAACCGAAAGATGCAAACCGTCGCGGCGGAAGGGATCAAAGGTGCGCAAATTGATGAAACCTGCGACGGCTTCACCTGGCATGTCGGGCGTGATGGCCTTGTTAGCCTCAACCGCGCTTACGATTGTAGCAGGAAAACTATCAAAACGGGGAATGCGTCCGTTTTCGGCGCCCGGGAAATCGATACCGTCAAAGGCGATTGCGGTGAAGCGGAATGGCGCACCGCGAAAGTTTACGAACCGGGCTTGGCCTTGGTCACGCTCAACCGCAACGCCGGGCAAACGGTTGAGTGCATCAGCCAAGTTTTGATCAGGAAAACGCCCAATAGTATCCGAAGAAATCACATCAACCACGTTGAAGGCTTCTTGCTTAGTTTTGAGCGCCGCATCGAGCGAGTCGCCGATCGGCGTTGCCGTCACGATGATGTCATTGCCCTGCGTCTCTGCATCATCGCTGGCACTCTCATCCTGCGCGAAAGCAGGCGCGTGAACGAGTGCAGCTGCGCCGAGAAGCAACGATGCGCGGCGAGTCGCCGAAAAGACGTTCGATTTCATGATTTTCCCCCGAAGAACCCTGTTTTCTGGCAGGCGGCCTGAGTGCCTGCTGCGATGCAGCATTACCGCAGCACCTTGTCGAATTAAGGTCAGATCAGGGTCGAAACGAAGTCTCCTTACCGACAGTTAAGGGGCGGATTCACGACCGCCATACGACAATGCGTTTGTGGGATTTGAGTCTCGGGATCAGAGCCAACCGTTGCAGGGCGCGCGCATCACGCTAAAGAGCCAAGCTATGGCTATGACAACTCCTTGGCACGCCCGCTTGGCGTTCATTCTCGCTCTCCTGCTGCCGATCTATTTCATGGTCGCCGCGCTTGGCACCAAGTTTGGCGCTTGGGACTGGCAGACCGGTCTGCTGACTTTGACCGCGGGCGTTGGCCTTGCCTTGATGGGGGCGATTGCTTTGCTCGCGCTGGTCTCGCTTGTGCTGGTGCTGATCCGTCCGCCGCGGATCGGGTGGTCGAGCGGCGTTGGCGCACTGGTGATCGTGGGCGCGCTGTTTGGCTTCCTGGCGATTTCGGCGAGTGCTGCGGGCGACAATCCGATCTCGGATGTGTCGACCGATACGGCCAACCCGCCCTCGTTGTCACCGAAGGTTCTATCGGATCGGGCCGAGGAAGGCGCAAATCCGCTCAACGATTATGCCACTCCGCTTAAAGACACCGAGATGTTTGGTGAAGCTGAAGAGCCGCTCGCCAGCCAAAGCCACGCGGATATCATCGCGCAGCAATATCCCGATCTGACCGCCTTGCCGCTGGGCAAGATGGATGTCGATTCCGCTGCAAGCGCGATCCAGCTGGTGATGGCAGAAATGGGCTTTCGCAACATTCGCTACAACCCGGAGATGGGCACAGTTGAAGGGATGGCAGAGACCTTCTGGTTTGGCTTCAAAGACGATATCGTGGCCCGCATTGGCGAGGACAAGATCGACTTTCGCTCAGTGAGCCGCGTGGGCCGCAGCGATCTTGGTGCCAATGCCAAACGAATCACAGCGCTGCGGACCGCTGTTGCTGCGAAACTTGCCGAATTGCAAAAACGCGCGGATGCGAAGGCGGCGACCGGCTGATCAGCCGCGAAACATGGTGATCGCAAGCGCACTGCGCTGGAACACGGTGAGCACGCACAGCGCGGCATAGCCATAGGCGATTACGGGGAACCAAGCGGGAAAGAGGCACATCGCGACAAAGACAGCGATCGTCTCGGTCCCTTCAGCAAGCCCGGTGGAATAGAAGAAGCTCTTTTTCCCGTGCGCCTGCGTGCTGACACCCAGCTCAGCAGCGATCACGGCAAAAGCGAGAAAGCTGACCCCGGTGAGCACAAAGCTCGCGGTCAAGGCCAGCGCCGGGAAGGTGTTGACGCTGTCGGCATAGCCAAAGCCAACCGGCACCGCGACATAGAATGCAAAGTCTGCCACAATATCGAAGTATCCGCCCAGTGCCGTGGGAGCGCTCGCCCGAGCGACCGCGCCATCGAGACCGTCCAGCACCCGATTGGCGATGATGAGCGCAAGGCCCAAAAGCGGCTCACCCAAACCGATCGCGACAGCCCCCGCCAGCCCGAAGGCCAGGCCGGTGAAGGTGAGCGTGTTGGCGCTGATCCCGGCGCGAGCGATGATCCGGCCGGCGGCGTTGAGCGGTGGGTCTATCAGCGGGCGAAGGCGAGCATCCAACATGGCGCGTCAGCCGCTAGCAAAGGTGATGAGGCCAATCCACGCGCCTGTCATCGCGGTTGCGATGTTTCCCGCGATCCAACTCTTGATGCCCAGTCCTGCCGCTTCGGCCCTGCGTTCAGGGCACAGGGTGCCGATGGTCGAAACGAGCAGGCCAACGCTCGCGAGGTTTGCTACCCCGCACAAGGCATAGGTCACGATTAACAGCGAGCGAGCGCTCAAGGTCCCCTCGGGCAAGGCGGCGAGTTCGAGATAGGCGACATATTCGTTGAGGATCGCCTTGGTACCCATCAGCGCACCAGCGCTCTGCGCTTCTGTCCACGGCACACCGATCAGCCACATCAGCGGCGCAAACAGCCAGCCAAACAGGCGCTTGAGGCTTACCGGTTCCTCAGCGATCAAAGGTAGCAACGCCAATGCCTCGTCCACCAACGCCACCAGAGCAAACACCACGATGATGACGGCAATCACGGCGAGGAAGAGCTGCATACCATCCATCGTACCCTTGACGATCGCATCCACGCTTGAGGCGTAGGAAAGGCCGCTCTCGCCCTCATCGACGTCGGTTTCGCTATCGTCCGGCGCGCCGGGCACCATCAGCTTGGCAATCAGCAGCGCCGCGGGCAGCGATACGAGCGAAGCGGCAATCATATGCCCTGTCGCCGCATCGCCCAGCGTTGCCCGCAAGGTGGTCGCATAAAGGATCAAGATCGCGCCCGAGATTGTCGCCATCGCCAAAACCATCACCTGAAAGAGCTCAGCGCGGCTCATCGTCTTGAAATAGGCGCGCACCGCGAGCGGGCTTTCAACCACACCGAGAAACAGGTTCGCTCCGCCTGAGAGGCCGACAACGCCGCTCACGCCCAAGGTCCGCTGCAAGAGAAACGAAAGCCCGTTTACCGCGGCGCGCAGGACACCCCAGTGCCAAAGCAGCGCGGCCAGCGCGGAAAAGACGATGACAAGCGGGAGGATCTGAAACGCTATGATAAGCGGCGGATCGGCTCCTTCGGCAAGCTCAAACGGCAAAGGCGCACCGCCAAGATAGCCGAACATGTAAGCTGAGCCCTTGAGCGTGGCGCGCTCGATCGCCTGAACGCCCGCATTGGCAATCGCCATCGCGTCCCACACGATCGGCACGCGCACGATGATAAGAGCAAGCGCGGCTTGCAGCGCAAGGGCGCCGAGGATCCAAAGCCAGGAAGGCCGCGCGCTGCGGTCTTCGCTCAGCCCCCAGGCGATCGCGACCAATACCGCGATCCCAGCGATAGGGCGAAACTGATCAAACCACTCCACGTTCCGATCCAGCGCCTCAGCCGCGCATCCAGCCGTGATATCTCTCCAACCATGGCATCGCCCATTCAGGCTTGTTGGCCTTCTTCCAATTGCCCGCGGCAAACTTGTTGGCTTCCGCCATAGTCGGATAGGAGTGGATCGTGCCGATGATCTTATTGAGGCCGATCTTGTATTTCATCGCGAGCACATATTCAGCCAGCAACTCGCCCGCATTGGCGCTGACGATGGTCGCGCCCAGAATTGTGTCCTTGCCCGGGGGAGTGAGCACTTTGACAAAGCCGGTCGTCTCGCTTTCCGTGATCGCGCGATCAAGGTCATCCAGATCATAGCGGGTGACTTCGTATTCGATGCCCTGCTCCTTGGCCTCGCGCTCGGATAGGCCCACGCGGGCAAACTCAGGATCGAGGAAGGTCACCGCCGGGATGACGCGATAATCGGCTTTGAACTTTTTGAACTGGCCAAACAGTGCGTTGACGCTCGCAAACCACGCCTGATGGCTCGAGACATGGGTAAACTGGTATGGACCCGCGACATCGCCCGCAGCGAAGATGTTGGGAAACTTGGTCGCAAGGAAATCATCAGTGACGACGGTCCGATCCGTCTCAACGCCAAGCTCCTCCAAACCAAAGCCGGTGAGCCGCGCCTTGCGCCCGACTGCGAGGATAAGCGCATCGTAAGGGACCGCTGTCTCTGCTCCATCCGCCTCGACGATCAGTGAACCCTCTTCGACCCGCACCGCACGGTGGCTGGTCAGGACCGACACCCCCGCACTTCCAAGCGCAGCCTTGGCGAGGGCCGAAACCTCTT
>JBCBOW010000010.1:0-13840 GCA_039821045.1 Pseudomonadota bacterium | reverse complement strand
TCGATGGCGGCGACCAGTGAGATCGGCAGCCGATCGAGCGCGAGATAGAATGCGCTGTTCATCACCGCGAGACAGCCGCCGAGCGCCAGGAGAAGGATGCGCTCACGGCGCGTCGATTTCTTGCGCGAGTTGGCGCCATTCTTGCCCTTCGAAGAAGCCTTGACGGTGCGCGAGCGCGCCGAGCGCGAGTTGGTGTTCACATCCAGGCTTGCGCGCCGCGTCTGGCCTGGGTTGACGGTGGAGGGTGCGTTAGCGTTGAGTTTGGCCCCTTCGACAGCGGTCATACTGGCGCGCGACAGCGCCCCGTTCTTCAGAATGCCCTTGAGTGGCGCGGGCGATTGTACGGTTGCCGCCACATTGGCCGGGACGGCGCTTTTCGCGGATTTGCCCGTCGCCTTGCGCGATTGCTTCTTTGAGGCACTGGCACGCTTCTTTGCTGCGGGCACTTTGGCAGAGCTTGCGGCTGTGCTCGTCTTGCGCGCGGTGCGTTTTTTGCTGTTCTTGCCCTTTGCACGGCTTGGTGAGCTCGCCCTTGGTGGTGGAGGTGCATGCGAATGGGCTTGCGCCTCGCTCGTGATGATGGCGGCAGGGTCTGCCCCTGTGCTAGCGACGGCGATGATGGCAATGGGGGCAAGAAGCGTGCGGGCGATCATTGTGCGTCCTCCACTTGATCGACCAGAAGCATCTGGCCGCTGTTGAGATCACTCATCGCGGCAAGGTTTGCCGCATCGGGATGGTCACCGGCCTTTTCATCGAGCACATCGCGCAGACGGTATGCGACAATATCATCTTCATAGAGGGGCTCTTTCCAAAAGCGCAGCTGTCCGATCGCGCCTTCAAAACGGCCTGTGTCCTCAAGCCCGAGCCCGCCGACAAACAGCCCGGATGAAGGACGGCGCGAAGGCCTGAGATCGCTGGTGCCAACAACAGCGCCGTCGACATAGACCTCGATCCCATCCTGCATGACATTGATCGCGACATGGTGGAGCGCGCCATCAGTCAGATCGACGAGAAAGACGTCCTCATCTTCGGCATTAGCAAAGACAAGCCCATCACGATCGCGCAAGACCGAGACAAGATAAGAGACGCCCTGCTCGCCCATGTTGACGAGGACTGGCGGATCGTAGCCCGGATCCGCGCTCCAACCCGGGGCGACCCAGAATTCGAGCGCACCGCCATTGGCAAGGTCCAACTGAGGGGCTGGCTCGAAAGCAAAGGGCCCCGTCTCGCTCATCTCGACCACATCTGGCGTGTAATCCTGAGCGGCTATCGGAGTGGCCAGACCCAATGTTAGCGCGAGCGCGGCGGTTGATAGAATGTGTTTCATGGCTGTCTCTCCTGTGGCGCTCATTTGACGCGCTTCATGTGCAAGTAGAGTTTGACTTCTGGGCGCGCTTTGGGGCTCACCTTCCAGGTGGTGTTGTGCCACTCGCCCGGCGCCAGGCCGCCATTCTGCAGCGGGGTCGATGAGAGCGTGCGGTTGGAGTTTCGGTTCTTGCCACCGGTCAGCCCGCCATATTCCCAGTTGAAATTGAATTTGACCTGGAGCTGCGCGAGCTCTTGGCGCGTGCCTTTGAGGATCACGAGGCCTGGCTCGCCATCGCTGGCGCGATAGTCGAATGTCGTGCGCTTGCCGTTTCCGCCTCTCTCGCATTGTGTGCTCAGCGATTTGCTCGGGGCAAAGCCGCTTCTGCTGCCGCCGGTGGCTGTGATGCGGATTTTGCCTTCGACGCGCTTTGTCGTCCCGACGCCGACTTTGCGACAGTTGAGATGGCGAACATAGACGTGCCATTCCTCAACCGCCGCAGTGCGTACGGGCTCTTCCTTGGGTTTGGGCGTGAAGGTTACCCGGTCAATCAGCCGATCATTGCTCAGCGGCCGTGCTTGCCCGGCGAGATAGCGGTTGACCGCTTGCGCAAGCTCGGTGCGCACCCGCGTGTATATATCGGGCTGATCGGGGAAGTTTATCGGGTTTAGAAGCTCGTCAATCGGGCGCAAATCCAGAAGGATCGGCGCCACGCGGCTGCCCATGGAATAGCCGCCCTGATCCCACGAACCGTTGCCACCGACCGCCACGAAGCGGCCGCCTTCATTGCCGATCGAGCCGCTGAAGCCATCGCGCGTGCTGCTCATGCCTTCGGTAAAGCCGCCGATCGAACTGCCCAGAAGCCGCGCTTCGCCTTCGAGCCGATCGCCTTCGGTTTCCTCGAGCGTCTGCGAAAAAGCCTCGTTGGAAATATCACGCGTCATCTTGGCGTTTGCGCCATAGGTAACAGCGTAAGCGTAATGCGTGCCAAAGCGCTCGATCAGCTCGCGATAGCGCCCCTCGTTTTGCGCATCGCCCACGGCGGTCAAGAAGTCAGCGGAGAGCTTTGTCTCAGCATGTTCGACGATGATCGCATAGCTTTTCGCGCGCGAGTAGCCGACGACTTGCGCGACCGATTGGCTGTTGCGCAGCGCCTGCATCTCGGACTTCGTCGCCGAATAACCCACGCTGTAGCCGGTATCAGCGATCTCTCCTCCGCCAGCGAAAGAAAGGATGCTGTTGACCGCACCTGAGGCGCTGATGTTTGCGTTCACGCCGTAACCTGAACTGTTCGCCTCTTGCATCTCCCGCTCGCTCGAGACGATGGTCTGGCGATAGACATTTCCTTGCATCAGCTCGTTGCGCAGCGTGAACCCGAACGGCACCGCGTATTTCTCTTGAATGCGATATTCTGCCGTATCGCGCCGGGCAAAGACGGACCCGTTCGGATTGTTGATGAGGTCAAACGGATCTTGCGTGAGGACGTTGTAGCCTCTGAGATTAGCGGCAAAATTGTCCGTCTGATATTGGATCACAAACACATCGTCGCGCGAAAGGTCGCTGTCTTGACGCGCAGGAGGGCGCAGGAACTGGCGCTGTCCCAAACGCATGCGCAATGTGCCCCCGGCGGTGTAATCGAGGATCAATTGGCCGCCCAAAGGCGCTGTCCCATCCGCTTGAAAGACTTTGCGCGCGCCGACATCACCAATCAGGCTTTCGACGGGCGTCGCGTCTGCGGCGACGTAGCGGGTAAAGCGAACCTGACCCGTTCCAGACATCACGAACAATTCGTTGGCGGCATCTTCGCCTGGCGCAATGAAGAGCGTTTCGGGAGTGGTGTAATTGCCATGCAGAAGGCTTGCGAGCGGGAGGCCCTGGACGTCCCATTCGCGCCCATCGTTGAGGCTAGTATCAAAAGTGGCTTCTCGGTTTTCAACCCAAACACCGTCTAGCCTGGTCCAGCACGCATCATCCGGATCGGCTGTTTCGGGGCTGGCCACTGGTGCAAATTGGCGATCGGTCACCCGGTCGCGCGGCGAGGCAGCCGGTGCGGGCGCGGGTTGAGCTTCGCGCGCTTGATCGGGGATGGCGCAGCCACGAAACGCTTCGGAAACGGGGCGCGGATCACCAAAGGCGTCTGCGAGCGAGGCATAGCGTTCCTGCGGAAGCGGCGCCTGATCGCTGGCCGAAGTATCGTAGACAGGCGCAGATGCAGGAGGCGCACCTTGAAACACTCGCGGTGAAGCATCAGCGATACGGGTGAGTGTGTATCGGCTGGTGCCAAACAATCCGGGCACGCTGGCCTCAATCCGGTCTGGTGACACCAATCTCATGGTCACTTTACCCATGAGCGGAAGATCATCGCCGACAAACTGATCGGGCGCGGTCTGCTGGATATTGCGGATCGTCACCATATCAGGCTGGACCTTGAGCACAAAGGCATGGACCCAGCCTTCCAGCGCATAGGCCCGCCCGCCCTCGATGCGGATTGCCTTGTTAATCGTGTTGACCTGCCAGTCTCCATCGATTGCCAGCGCTTCACCGGCAGGGACATCGGCCTTATTGGGCAGGAAAGCAGGGATTTGGGCTTGCGCAGGCTCCATGGGAGCGAGCGTGGGGCCTGCCACCATGGTTGCCGCTGCTATTGCATAAAGACTGGTGCGAATGATCATTGGATGCGCTCAAGAGTGAGTGTGAAATTCAGGACCGTTTTGCCGGTGGTCATGTCATGCCGGTCAATCACCTTCTCACCGACATTGAGATCACGGCCCAGCGCGCGCGCTTTGGCAAACAGATCGCTGTTTTTCTTGGAGAAGGGCACCCGGCCCAAGGGATCGTTGAGCTGGCCGGAAATCCGCAGATCGGTCACGCCATCCTCGCCCGGCGGGATTGCAAACTGAAGCGCGGCCGGCCCATCCTTGTAGAACACGAAGTTCTGCTTGCGCGGGCCTTTGTCTGTGCAGCGCACATCAAAGTTCCGGCCGTTCGAAGCGAGCTTGTCACCTTCGCGATCGACCACGCTGATCCTCACCTGCCCACGATAGCGCTTGCGAATGAGTGCCTTTCCATCGCAGCCCGAGCCGCTGACATGCAAGCGATAGACGCGCGGCTGTTCGGCTATAATCGGAGGTGGGGGAGGGCCGCCCACAATCGGATCAAGAATGTCTCCAAGACCGACGTAATCGGTCGGGAGCAAGGCATACTTGGCCTCGCCCATTGCGCCTTGCACCACCCCTTGCAGCGTGCCGTTGGGCTGTCGGTAAAAGATCACCTTGCCCATCATCGGCAGATCGTCCGCTTCAAATTCATCGGGGCCTGTCTGGCGAAAGTTCTGAAGCGTCACCATGCCGGGCTTGACCGACAACACGAATGCATGCGTCCAGCCATCAATCACATAGGCGCGTCCGTTCTCGATCGTGATCCGCTTGTCGATGGTTGAGACGATGTAAGTGCCATCAGCCGAACTCGCTTCAACCGGCGCGACCTCCTCAGCGCTCGGCAAGAATGCTGGGATCTGTGCGGATGCAGGCGTCGGCGCCGCAAGAGCGCTTGCTCCCAAGAGACTTGCGACCACAAGATATTGAAGTTTCAGTTTCATTGTAGCTTCCCCCAAAGCCCGTCTTTGTCATCAGAGCGCGGATTGGCGCGCGAAGCAAGTGCTGGACCGGTTTGTTATCCCGCCGCTTGTTGGGCTGGATTTCGTGAGACCGTATTAGCCAGACCGCAAATTGGCTCCCATGGGGTTGATACCCCATCCGGATTGCATGCCGGGGCAAGAGCACCTTATGATGCCGATGGAGAGACGAGGGGGCCGCAAGAGAGCAATGACAACTCGCCGAGCTATCATCGCTGATGATCATGCGATTGTGCGCCGTTCGCTCGCGGGCATCCTGGCTGATATCGGCGAGGTTGAAATCGTTGCTGAGGCTGAGAATGGGCTTGAGACGATTGCACTTGTAAAGCAGCATCAACCTGAGCTCTTGCTCCTTGATGCAGCCATGCCGCTGGCGCGCGGGGTGCAGGTTTATGGCGAAGTGCGCCGATGGTCTCCCGCCACCAAAGTGATCATTGTCACCGGTTTTACCGGCACGACCATGCTGGCCGACTGGCTTGCGGCGGGCGTAGAGGGGCTGTTCCTGAAGAGCGCAGATCCCGCCGAAATGCGCGAGGGATTTGCCCAGGTTCTCGCCGGAGGAAAGTTCGTTGCGCAGGAGGTTGCCGATCGGCTCGCCGCGGAGCCTGAGCGCGAGGCGCTTACGGACCGCGAACGCGAAGTGCTCGCGCTGATCGCTTCGGGGCATCAGAATGTGGCGATTGCCGATAAGCTCTGCATCAGCCCCAAAACGGTCGAGAAACACCGCGCCAGTCTGATGGCCAAACTGGGGGTCAATTCTGTGTCTGGCCTTTTGACCTATGCTCTGCGCGAAGGCCTGCTTGATGAGCATCGCCAGCTGTGAAGAGCTGTCACTTCGATGAATGGGGTATTCGCCCCATGCCGCTCGCTTACGCAGTGCTCTAGGCTTTTCATATGACAGTGAGCCCGATTTCCCGCCTCTTTTTGAGCGCCCTGTGCGCCCTATGCGTGCTGATCGGGAGCGCGGCTTGTGCGAGCCCACCTGCCGCGCTCCCGCAAGGCAATGCACACCTCCAGCCATTTGACAGTCTGCGCTATCTTCTTACCGACACGGATGCCCTCGATCCCGATGCCGCGATGGCTCGCCAAAGCGAATTCTCTGCGCTCACAAGCCCATGGGTCGATTTCGGCAAGCAGGATGGCGCTGTTTGGTTGCTTGTAAGGGTCGAGAACACCGGGCCACGCGCGGGAGAGTGGATGATCGATATCCAACGCCCCTTTGTTGATGACCTGATTGTTCAAAAGCGCAGCGGGGACGTAAGCGAAACCTTGCTGGCGTTTGACCGCACAATGCCTTTCGAAGCGCGGCCTGTTGTGAGCCAGTATCTCGTGGCCCCGCTCTGGATGGAGGCGGGCGAGCGCGCGGATATTCTGGTTGGGCTCAAATCATCAACCGGGAGCTGGATGCCGCTCACTTTTGCGACATCAGAGCGCATGCGGACCGCACATATGCAAGAGGCGCGCTTCAATTGGGCGATCAACGGCGCGATGGCGGCGATGGTGCTTGTCGCGCTCGCGATGGGCCGACTGGTGGGCTGGCCATTGGTGCTCGCATTTGCCGCCTATGTGAGCCTCAGCGCGCTGTTTGTTGCCAACAATGAAGGCTATCTCCACCGCTTTGTCTGGCCTGATAATATGGGCGCGTACGAGCCCGCCAATCTCATTCTTTTAACGGCGATGATGATCGCAGTGCTTCAGTTTGCGCGGCTCTTTGCAGTAACAGCAACGGCGCGGCCCAAAGTGAACACCGCGGTGATCATGCTGCAAATCGCCCTCATCGGGCTGCTGGTGGCGAGCACGGTGTTGTGGCCTTATGACGCAATGCGCTTGGCAGTTTTCGCGGCCGTACCGTTCGTCGCGCTCGCCTATTTTCTCGTCGCGGTGCTAGCGTGGCGGTCACAGGTTTTGGGCGCGGTTCCTTTCATCGCTGGTTCGATTGCGATCCTTTTTACTGTTGCGGTGATGAGCGCTGTTATGCTCGCACCCGGGCAAGTTCCACTGACAATCGCGCTCGATTATTTTCACGCGAGCGTCTTGTTTGAGAGCCTCGCCTTCCTGGTCGCGATCCTTGTCAGGATGCTGTCGATCCAAAGTGACCTTAACCGATCGCTCGAGGCTCAGATTGTGACCGCACGCGAAAAGCTGGAGCTTTCCGAAGCGCTGCGCGAGAGCCAGACCCGCTATGATCGCGCGCTCACTCAAGCCAACACACTGCGCGGGCGGCTCGCGTCTGCCTCGCACGATCTGCAGCAACCCTTGCTGTCTTTGCGCCATTCGCTTTCAGCGATCGTGGATCGCGATCCCGAGGTTGCAAGCAAGCTGAGCACTGCGCTTGATTACCTCAAGGACGTGACCGAGACCGGTCTCAAGGATGCGGCTGGGGAAGCCGAGATGGCTGGCGAGGAACCGGCATCAGGCGCCGAGACATTCGAGATCGGTGTGGTGCTTTCAAACTGTGCAGCGATGTTCGAAGCGGAGGCTAAGCGCAAAGGCATTCAGCTTCGCGTTCGGCCCAGTGCGCTTAAGGTTTGCGTAGAGCCTGTCGATCTGATGCGTGCGGTGAGCAATCTTGTTTCCAACGCGCTCAAACATTCGGGCGCTAGCAAAATCTTGGTCGCGGCGCAGGCACGCCATCCTCAGGTCTTGATTCGTGTGATCGATAATGGTTGCGGGATGAGCGATGAGGCTCTCTTGAAGGCTCAGCGCTCAGGCGAAAAGGGCGCCGGAAGCGAAGGGCACGGCTTAGGGCTTGCTCTGGCGATCAGCTTTGCTGAGCAAGATGGCCATAGTGTTTCAATCCGGTCTGCACCTGATCAAGGGACATGCATCGCGCTTGGCGTTCCAAGCGGGTAGCTTCACGCTTGCCAGCGCGCCCGCAAAGCCGCAAAAGTCCAATGCGAATGAGCCGACGCAAGATCAGCCATTTGATTTGGGTGGGAGATGAGGATGAAGCGCTGGCAGAAACTTGCCTTGGGCAGCGTCGGCCTAATCGTGGCTTTGGGCATTTTTGGCTATGTCTTTCGAACGCCCCTCCTGCTCGCCTTCATCTCGGTCTATCTCGACGTTGATATCGCTGAGAACCGGCCGATTGAGTGGCAGCAAGGCCCGAGCAAGGCCGCTGCAGCGCCTGCGGATCGGCCACCCAATATCGTCTTCATTCTGGTCGATGATTTAGGCATCAACGATCTCACCACGTTTGGCGGCGGTGTCGCCGGTGGTGCAGTCCCTACGCCCAATATTGATAAGCTTGCAGCAGATGGCGCGCTCTTCACGCAAGCCTATGCCGGGACGGCCACCTGTGCGCCATCGCGCGCCATGCTGCTGACCGGGCGATACCCGACGCGCACAGGATTTGAGTTTACACCTCTCGTGCCGGGGATGGCGCGGATCGTCACAACCGTTGTCGGAGATATCCGGCCCGATTTGCCCAAGCCTCGCTATGATCCAGATGTCGATGCCGAGATGCCTCCCTATGCAGAACAGGGCCTGCCATCGAGCGAGGTGACCATCGCGGAGACCCTGAAGACCAAGGGCTATCACACCGTTCACATTGGGAAGTGGCATTTGGGCCGCACACCCGGCTTTCATCCCAACGATCAGGGTTTTGATGAAAGCCTACTGATGGAGAGCGGCTTATTCCTGCCGGAGGATCACCCCGACGTGGTGAACGCGAAGGTGGAGTTTGACGCGATCGACCGGTTCTTATGGGCCGCGCTGAAATATTCGACCTCATACAATCGCAGCGAACGCTTTGAGCCCGGAGGCTATCTCACCGATTACTGGACAGACGAAGCGGTCAAAGTGATCGAGGCGAACCGCAATCGTCCGTTTTTTCTCTATCTTGCTCATTGGGGCGTCCACAATCCGCTGCAAGCAACGCGCGCTGATTATGAGGCTGTGGGAGATATCAAACCGCATCGGCTGCGCGTTTATGCCGCTATGATCAGGGCGCTTGATCGCAGCGTTGAGAAGATCATGGCGAAGCTTGAAGATGAGGGCCTTGCGGACAACACCATCGTGGTCTTCTCCAGCGATAACGGCGGCGCGGGCTACATTGGCTTGTCGGAAATCAACGCGCCTTATCGCGGCTGGAAGGCGACCTTGTTCGAAGGCGGCATCCGAGTGCCGATGTTTGTGCGCTGGCCCGCGCGCATTCCAGCTGGCGGTGTTTTCGAGACGCCCGTCAGCCACGTCGATGTGATGCCAACGCTCGCTTCCGCAGCTGACGCGGCGCTGCCGAGCGGTGTTGCGATCGATGGGGTCGATTTGTTGCCTTTGGCCTCGGGCGAAGGCGTCCTTTCGCGACCAGATGATGCGATCTATTGGCAAAGCGGCGACTACAAGAGTGTTCGCGCTGGCGGTTGGAAACTCCAAATCAGTGTCGATCGCGATACAGCATGGCTTTATGACCTGGCCACCGATCCAACCGAACAAAGCAATCTAGCCGACACCCGGCCTGACAAGCTCGCAGAGCTGACTGCGCTTCTCAATCGCCATCAAGCGGGGGCTCGCGAGCCGCTTTATCCCTCGGCAACGCAGATCTCTGTGCCGGTCGACAAAAGCCTGGCTGAGACTTACGAGGAAGGCGACTTCTTTGTCTACTGGCCCAACTGACCGGCGCTCACTTATTGGTGTGAGCGTAAGCGCGTTACTCGCGATTGCATTGGTTGCCTGTGCGCAAGAGCCTTCGATCCCGGCAAGTGATCGCGCCGCGGCGTGTGAAGGGATCAGCGAGCCGCGCATGATCTGGATTGAAGGCGGCCGCTTCACCATGGGTCAAGAGCCGCGATACCGCGAGGAGGGCCCTCCGCGTGATGTATCAGTTGACGGATTTTGGATGGCTCAGACCGAAGTGACCAACGCGCAGTTTGCTCGATTTGTCCAAGAAACCGGATACCGCACCGAAGCTGAGCGCGATCCCCCCGCTATTGAAGGTGCTCCGCCTGAGATGCTGCAACCTGGCTCCGCCGTGTTCCGCGTGCCCACACCTGACAATCGAAACTGGTGGGGTTGGGTGCCAGGGGCATTCTGGCAAGCGCCTACGGGGCCGGGCAGTTCGATCGCGGGCCGTGACAATGATCCGGTTGTGCAGGTGACCTATCGAGATGCGCTTGCTTATGCGCAGTGGGCCGGGCTCAGCCTTCCGAGTGAAGCGCAATGGGAGTATGCTGCTCGAGGCGGGCAGCCACCCCGCGCAACGCCGATATCTGCGGCAGGTGAGCCCCTTGCAAACACCTATCAGGGCGTCTTTCCCGCGCGCGATCTGGGCGAGGACGGCTTTACGGGGCGGGCACCGGTCGGCTGCTTCGAAGCCAATGGCTATGGTATTTACGATATGATCGGCAATGTGTGGGAATGGACCACCGGCACGCCCCAGCCTGGAGCGCAGCGCAACATCATCAAAGGTGGCTCTTTTCTGTGTGCCGAGAATTACTGCGCGCGCTACCGCCCCGCCGCGCGCCAGTATCAAGAGCAGGACCTTGGCACAGATCATATCGGATTTCGCGTCGTTGATAATGAGCGCCCCGCGCCCCAAACGACTGATTAGGAGGGCAAATCCATGCAAGTGACCAACCAGTCCAACCCGACCGAAGAACAATTGGCAAGTTTCCTTGGAGCGCCGGAGGATGGACCCTTTATCATGGTCAACATGCTCAAGTTTCGACAGAAAGCTGAGTATGCGGACGGCTCGGATGCCGATCTGCCCGGATGGCAAGCCTATGCGCGATACGGTATGGCGGTCCAGGATCGGCTCAAAGCCGTGGGCGCGCATCAGGTCTCAGGCGGCCAGGTCACTGGCCTTATGCTCGGCGAAGTCGAGGAGCTTTGGGATATGGTCGCTCTGGTCCAGTACCCTTCGCTTGAAGCGATGCGGACGATGATTGGATCGCCTGAATATCAGGCGATCACACATCATCGAGAGGCCGGCCTTGAAGGCCAGCTTAACATCAAGATCAAGCCGTTTGGCGCGGGCTAGGCGAGGCGAGCCCGCGCGCGTCAAAGGCTTATTTCTGGCGCGCTTGGAGGCGCTCCTCGAGCTGAGCGAGGGTTACGTAGCCGTCTTTGTCTGTGTCCACGCGGCTGAAACCCATGGCAAGGCGGTTCATCCCGCCGTCTTTGGCTTCCTGCTTGGAGAGCTTGCCATCGCTGTTCTTGTCAGCGTCTTTGAACTTCGCTTTGAGCTGTAAGAGCTGTTCTTCGTAAGTGTCGGCATGCACAGCGGGTGCAGCGGTGAGAGCGAGAGCAGCGAAACAGGCTGAGATCGTGCGGGTCATCAAATCCTCCAAGGGAGCTACAGAAATCCACCGGCTCTTTTATTAATGTCCGGAGCCCGTCCGAGCAAACCCCATCCGCGTTTGTCACAAAAAATGGGCCCGCGAGGCGGGGTTGCGTCGCGGGCCCTGAGGCTCTGAAGCCAGGTCTGGGGTGAATGACCGGTCAGCCGCCGTTCTGCGAAGTCCCCTCAGCTATGAGAGCTATTGCCTTCTGGGTGGCTTCGTCAGAGCTTGTTTCGCCGTTCTTAATCGCATCCGCCATGGTTAGCAGATCGCCCGCGATCGTGGTGCCAACCTCGGGATTTTGGGCGATGGTGATGCTGCCATTGGCCGCCATCACCTCATCCCACTTGGCGCGCACCGCGTTCCAATAATCCTTGGTCTTGTCCCAATAGGTCTCTGCGGCCTCGACATTGTAATCGTCGAAGCGCTCATAGGTGTTGAGCACATATTCCTGCACCACCGGAACCAGATCGCCTGAGCCATCTTTGGCGGGCATCATCTTGGTGTTGTCCTGCCAGTGGATCCAGCCTTTGGGCGTGATCTGGTGGCGGTTGATGCCGCGGTAGCGATCATAGATCGGATTACGCACAGCATCGCGGCGGGCGAGCGGGCGCATCGTCCAATTCGAGCGCCAGCGCTTGACGCCATTGGTCACTTCCCACTGGCCCCACCCGGCATAACGCGGGCTGTCATCGACCTGATACACCGTTTGCGACCAGCGCCCGGCTCGCATAGCTTCGGGTACATCAGTCAGCTCCCATGTATCGCCGCCTTCGAATGTCAGGATTTGCGACGGCTCATATTCCCAATCCTGACGCCAGTGCTTGACGACATAGGGATCATCCTTGGTGCCGACGACTAGGAGGTGTTGGAGCACGATCTTGGTGCCGGTGTCCTCGATGATGCGGACCGATTCGTAACCACCGGAGATTTTTTTGTCGATCGGGGTGTATCCTTCCATCCATGCGGTCGATTCCTGCATGTCGAAGGTGACGGCAAAATCGCCTGCCATCGAAAGGATCGTCGCGCGGTCCTCTTCAAACGCTGCCTTTTCCGCAGATTCCGAGCGCTCGATGGGATCATCTGCGAGCGCCGGAGCTGGGGAGGCGAGCAAGGCCATTGCGGCAAGTCCGCCAGCCAGCGCTGTTTTTGAAAGGGTGAAAGAAAGAGACATGGGGAGATTTCCTCTTTGTTGCAAATGCTAATCAGAATCGGAAACTAATCGAAGTGCTAACATTTCTGCCGGGCCGCGTGAAGGCTTCAAACGGATCGCCTGTAGTGCTCAGCCCGCGCACATCGGCCCAGAACGCGTAAGTCTCATCGAACAGATTGAAGAGCCCCGCGCGCAGTTTGAGCGCATCGGCGATATTTACGAAGGCAGTGATATCGAGGATCGTTGAGGCATCGGGGCGCACGCAAGTTCCGCCGCACAGAAACGCATCATCGACCTCGTTTGCCTCTTTGCGCGCGTTGTGTGTGACGATGAAATCGGTACCGAAGCGCCCGCCCGGATCACGATAACCCACGCCTGCCACAAGGTTGAACGGATCGATCGTCTCAAGCGGACGGCTTGCGCCCGACGTGGTATCGGTGACATCGCCATCAGCATAAGCGAAAGCAATGTTGCCCGTTATCCCGTTTTCGAGGCGCACGCCCAAACGTCCTTCGATCCCGGAAATGTCGACCTCGTCTTCGTTCACGAATTGGAAGACTGCCGGATTGGTCGGGTTGCCAAATTGTCCTTGTATCAGGCGCTGGTTGATGAAATTCTCATATTGCGCCGTGAATGCGACGAGCTGCGCAGAGAACACATCGCCTGTGTACCGGATGCCGCCTTCGAAGCTCTCGCTGGTCTCCGGCTCAAGATCGGCATTGGGGATCGAGGCATAGCCCTGGATCGGGTTGGTGAAGAAGTTGTTCACCTGGCCAGGCGTGGGGGCGAGGAATCCTTGCGAGTAGTTTCCGAAAAGGCGCAGGCCCTCGGTCAGTTCTACCGTGATGCCGACTTTGGGCGACAGACGATTGTCACTTTGGTCCTCGGCATCAAGAAGGCCGCCAAGGAGCGGATCATCGGTCGGATTGAGGTCATAAAAATCAAACCGGAGCGCGGGAAAGAGGGTTATGACGCCGTCCGCGATCTCGATTGTGTCTGCAAGGAAGATCCCGCCAAGCGTGAAGTCGGTCTTGGGAAAGGCACGGGTCGGGAATGTCTCGCCAAAGGGCGGTACGGTGCCGTCGCGCAGGCTTTCTTGCGTGGTGACAGAGACATCGCCGCCAAAGGCAAGCGTATGGTCCAGACCACCGGTGGCAAAGGAACTGCGCGCTTCTGCGACCAGCCCGTAGACTTCGGTGTCCAGATCGTTGATCCGCGTACGATCCGGCGCTGAAGGAAAGGCGACCGGCGTGCGGTCTTCTTCAGCGGTCTGTGAGTTTGCTGTGTCCTGATAATAGACCGCGACATGGGCGTAATCCAACGCGCCATCCCCATTGCCGTTGTAGGTGTAGTCGAGTGAGATGCGGCTGCGCTCGATTGTATCGAAGGCATCAAGCCGATCGACATTCCAAGCCTGCGTGCCCGGGATCGGCGGTCCAAAAAACACAGGGCGCTGGCCGGAGAGGACG
>JBCBOW010000009.1:0-13933 GCA_039821045.1 Pseudomonadota bacterium | reverse complement strand
TGAAAGAGCCAGCGAAGGCGATTGGTGCAGGCCAACGATCAATGAGGATAAACGTCTCTCCATTAGAGCTGGGCGGCACCCCGTTGTCGAAGCCGCGCTCAATCGGTCTGGGGATCGATTTGTGGCGAACGATTGTGTGTTAGAAACCACCGATCGTCTTTGGCTCATCGGCGGCCCTAACATGGGCGGTAAATCAACGTTCCTACGCCAGAACGCCCTTATCGTACTGATGGCCCAATCAGGGTGTTTCGTGCCGGCGGAAAGTTGTGAGATTGGCCGGGTGGATCGGCTCTTCAGCCGTGTCGGAGCCTCAGATAATCTGGCTCGCGGGCGCTCCACATTCATGGTCGAGATGGTGGAGACTGCGGCGATCCTGTCTCAGGCAAGCGAACGCAGCTTTGTGATCCTTGACGAGGTCGGGCGCGGTACTTCGACCTATGACGGGGTGGCACTAGCCTGGGCGGTTGTTGAAGCGGTGCATTCCAGGATCGGTTGCCGCTGCCTGTTCGCAACGCATTATCACGAATTGGCGCGGCTAGCGACAAGCTGCGAAGCGCTCTCGCTTCACCATGTCCGCGCCCGCGAGTGGAAGGGGGAACTCGTCCTTCTGCATGAGTTGGCTGAAGGACCGGCAGATCGCAGTTACGGATTAGCCGTCGCAAAGCTGGCAGGCGTACCCGATCAGGTTATCGAGCGCGCGCGGCACGTCCTTGAGAGGCTGGAGGCCACGCGTGAGGAAACAGGCGGTATCGCAGCGGGGCTAGGCGACTTGCCGCTGTTTGCAGCAGCAACTCATGAAGTGCCCGCTCAAAGTGGCGAACATATTCTGGCTGATCGACTGAGAGACTTGGATCTTGATGCTCTTTCGCCAAGGGAGGCTTTGGACCTTCTCTATGAACTCAAACGCGACGCTGCCAAGTGAGAGACTTTAGCGAATTTTAAGGGCCAAGGGCCTAGGCTCTCGACATGTTCGGCAATATCAAGACCACACTCGCGTTCGCCGGTGCGACCATCCTTGGCGCCTCGCTCTTCGCTGCGACTTTCGGCACGCCTGCAACGCAAGATGAGGGATATTCCAAAGAGCAGTCTCGCTCGACTTCACGAAGCACTGAGCGTGACGCCGGCACCCCAAGGCAGGCAAGAAGTAACGCCCAACCTGATTACTCAAGCGATTTCGAAGAGAGCTACGACGGCGAAGACGACACCTTTGATGACTCTGAAGAGTTTGACCCTGTTGGGCTCGATGAGGACGAGGAGGAACTCGATCTCAATGCCCCGCTTGAGCCAACCGATGATGGCGGCGGCATCGAATACAGCGATCCGAAGCCAGACTACGAAGAATACAGGACCAATCGCATCAAACTTGCTCGCGAACGCGAAGCCCGGGAAGCGAAAGAAGCCGATAGCCTATACATTGGCTCTGATGATCTAGGCTATTACGAGAACGACGAAGCGCTTTACGACGATTACTCAGATTACTGAGACGCTACTGCGCATCGCGCTTAGCGTGTCGGTGTGGGAGCTTCGCCGGAGTAATCGTAAAAGCCGCGCCCTGTCTTGCGCCCAAGCCAGCCAGCTTCGACATATTTGACCAGCAGCGGAGCTGGCCGATACTTGCTATCGCGTGTCGTCTTGTAGAGGACCTTGATGATATCCAGGCAAGTATCGAGACCGACAAAGTCAGCCAGTTGCAACGGCCCCATCGGATGGTTGAGACCCAGTCGGCAGCCTTTATCGATATCCTCTATTCCGGCTGTCGACTGACCGAGAACAAACACAGCTTCGTTGATCATTGGCAGCAGTATTCGGTTCACTACGAAGCCCGGCTCATCTTGGCTCAGCACCACTTCTTTGCCCAAACCTTCCGCGAAGGTGGTCACGCGGTCGGTCGTCACTTGAGCGGTCGCAAGGCCAGGGATCACCTCAATCAGCCCCATGATCGGGACCGGATTGAAGAAGTGCAGCCCAATGAAGCGTGATGGGTCCGGTGAGTGGTTCGCCATTCGCGTGATCGGGATCGAGCTGGTGTTTGATGCCATGATCGCTGTCGTCGCAAGAACCTTACCTGCGCTTTCAAAGATCGCCTGCTTGATCGGCTCCTGTTCAGTCGCCGCTTCAATAATCAGGTCCGCAGCTTCCATCGGGGCATATTCGCCGATCGGCTCAATACGTGCGAGCTGGCTCTCAGCTGCGTCCGCCTCAATTTTTCCCTTACCGACGAGCTTGGCAATTGACTTATCGATCCGCTGTTTGCCTGCTTCAGCGTGCGCCAAGTCGATATCGGTCAGAAGCACGTTCATGCCGTATGCGGCGACCGTCTGCGCGATCCCCGTTCCCATTTGCCCCGCCCCGATGACTGCGACCGTTCGCATTGCTTTATTCCCTTCGCACTTGCAGCATTGCCATAGGAGGGGGCTGGTAGCGGCGCAGGGGTCTGTTGGCTAGGGGATTAGAGTCTTGGCGACTTCAAGCAGGGCTCTATCGATTGGCTCCCGGGATCCATTTGACGTCGCTCGCGCCGTTGTCGTTCAGGACGCGGGCAAGAACGAAGAGCAAGTCCGAAAGCCGGTTTACATATGCCAGCGCTGCCGGGTTGAGCGCCGACTCACTCGCAAGCTCAGTCATCGCTCGCTCTGCGGCCCGAGTGGCCGCTCGCGCGACATGCACCCTTGCTGCAGCCTCAGACCCACCCGGCAGGACGAAACTTGTGAGAGGCTCCAGCGTCTCGTTGAGAGCATCAATCTGAGCTTCGATCCACTCTGCCTGCGAGGGAACGATGCGCAACACCATTTCTGAAGGGGTGAAATCTCCATTCTCTCCGGGGGTGGCAAGATCAGCGCCGAGATCGAACAAGTCGTTTTGTACGCGGGTCAACGTTGCCTGGTGGTCTTTTTGCTTGATCGAACAAATCGCGATGCCGATCGCGCTGTTCGCTTCATCAACCGCTCCGATCGCGGCAATCCGCGCGGAATGCTTCGCCGCCCGCGACCCGTCAACGAGCCCTGTAGTGCCGCCGTCGCCGGTTCGTGTGTAAATCTTGTTCAGTTTGACCATGACTGAAGCCTTATGGTGGCTTTGCACCAACTGCCAGAGCTCTGCCTCAATCGCCGCTGGCGCCGGCGAGCACTGCAATCAGCACCACAACTCCAATGGCGGCAGCTTGGTATTTGATCCGCGCAAACATCGCTTTGTTTTGCATGTCCTGCATTTCGGTAACAGTCTCACCCTCGCCGCTTTCGAGATTGATCTTCGTTGTCTTGAGGAATGCAACGACACCGCGAATGAGAGAAAAGACAACCAGCCCACAAAGGATGATCAGCACAAGGATGAGAATGAAGGTCATAGCTCCTTAAATGGGGGGCGAGCGCTCAAGTTCCAGCGAATGTCATGCGCTGACGCAATTGATCCGCCAGCACGCGTCCATCCTCGCCTGACTCGCGTCGGTCCTTCAGGGTTGGGCTGCCGCGTGACTTGGACAGCTTGAGGCCGTCAACATCATTGATCAGGGGGTGATGAATGTACTTAGGCACGGGAAGTTCGAGCAGTTCCTGGATCCAACGATGGACATGCGTCGATGTGAATAGATCCTCACCCCGCGTTACAAGCGTGATGCCGTCTGCCGCATCATCCAAAGTCGCCGCCAAGTGGTAGCTTGCAGGCAAGTCTTTCCGCACCAGCACTATATCACCAAATTCACGCGGATCTGCCACCACTTGCCCAAATCGCTCATCTTCCCAAGTTAGCTTTCGGGATGAGGCGAGCACCTTGTCGAGATCGAGCCGCAATGCGGCTGGGCCACTGCTATCGATTGCCTGACCTTTGCAACTGCCCGGGTATTGGACCCCGTCCTCCCCTACTCGCTTCGGCAAGGACGCAATTTCGGCGCGCGTGCACGTGCATTCATAGAGGTGGCCACGCTCACGCAAACGTGTCGCCGCGTCTGAATATGAGGCCAGCCGCTTCGATTGAGCAGGAACTTCGTCCCATTCAAGGCCCAGCCACTCAAGGTCCCGGCGAAAGCTGGCGGCAAATTCAGGCCGCGAACGAGGTCCATCAATGTCCTCGATCCGAAGCAGGAAGCGCCCCTCTCGAGACTGAGCAATGTCATGCGCAAACAGGGCTGAAAACGCATGACCCAGATGCAAATAGCCGTTTGGGCTCGGGGCAAAGCGCGTGACTGTTTCCATCTTTCCTGCATTATCCGCATCGCTAAGAATGCAATCAACGGGTTATCCGGCCTCGGCCCGAGATCAACCCACAGCCTTTCCACAGCTTGGTCCTCATTCATGACCGTGGATAGCAATGGTGTCACGGGTTTGACTCTTTTCATTGCCACGGCATGTTGCATTCAATCAGGGAGGACACAGAGACAGTGTTCAAAGCCGAACTGATCGAAGGGGCAGCGAAGTTTCGCAGCGCCGTTGAGGACCCGACGAGGAACCTGTCGGGTTGTCCTGCGCTCGTGCTTAATGCGGACTACACCCCACTTTCGTATTACCCATTGAGCTTGTGGCCTTGGCAAACCGCGATCAAGGCGGTTTTCCTCGACCGGGTCGATATCGTTGCGAGTTATGATCGCGAAGTCCACTCGCCCTCGCTCGACATGAAAATCCCAAGCGTTATCGCGCTGCGCCAATATGTGAAGCAAAGCGAATTTCCTGCTTTCACACGCTTCAATGTCTTTTTGCGCGATCGCTTCCAGTGCCAGTATTGCGGCAGCACCGAGCATTTGACGTTTGACCATGTCATCCCGCGCCGTCTGGGCGGGAAGACGACTTGGGAAAACATCATTACCGCCTGCGCACCGTGCAATATGAAAAAGGGCGGTCGTACGCCTAAGCAGGCGAACATGCCGGTCATGATGAAGCCGATCCGACCGACAAGTTGGCAGCTTCAGCAGCATGGCAAAATGTTCCCGCCGAATTACCTTCATGAGACCTGGCGCGACTGGCTCTATTGGGACATTGAACTGGAGGCTTGACCTCACCGGCTAGTGCGCCGAATTCATCAGAATGACTGCTCTAGTCTGTTCAGCCCTGCTTATCGCAGCGACGATAGTCATTCACTATGAGATTCTGCGCTTCGTAACCCCGGGCGCCACCAATTTGCATGTCCGTCCGCGCGGTCGCCTATGGATGATGCTGGGAGGCGCGATGCTCTCACACCTATCTCATATTGCACTCTATGCCGCTGCGTACATTGTGCTCGAATTCATCTTCGAAGTGGGCGCGATCGAAGGGCCTGACAGCGGCACCTTCAATGATGCGCTCTATTTTTCGATTGTCTGCTACACCACGCTTGGTTTTGGCGACATTTACCCCTCAGGCGAGCTGCGTCTTTTGAGCGGTATTGAAGCGCTCAATGGCTTGGTGATGGTCACGTGGACTGCCTCCATGACCTATCTTCACATGGAGCGGTTCTGGCAAAGAAAGGCGGGAGAGTGAGGCCAATTACGTCACAGCCCCGCGCTGACTGAATGCCTTGCCCTGCCACTCTTGGCCGCTCAGGACCTCAGACAGATGGCGTGCCGCTTCGGCAACATTCGCAAAGCTAAGGTATGCTGGCGCAAAGCCCAAGCGCAGAATATCAGGATCGCGAAAATCACCGATCACGCCGCGTGCAATAAGAGCTTGGCAAATGGCGTAGGCATGATGGTGGCGAAAGCTAAGTTGGCTGCCGCGCGACAGACTTTCTGCGGGACTTACGAGCTCAAGATCGATCCCAAGCGCAGCAATGTTTTCGATAAAGAATTCCGATAGCGCTCGAGACTTCGCATAGAGCCGTTCGATGCCAATCTCATTTATCAGGTCCACACCGACTTCTAGTGCCGTCAGGCCCAGCACGGGCGAGGTACCGCATTGCAATTGCTCAACACCCTGGGCTGGTTCGTAGTCATCTAAAAAGGCAAACGGACGCGCATGTCCGAACCAGCCGGTTAGTGGCTGCTTGAGGCCATTGAGATGCCGCTCAGCGACAAAGGCAAAAGCAGGCGCACCGGGGCCACCGCAAAGGTATTTATACCCGCAACCAGTGGCAAAATCAGCGCCGGCCTCATTGAGATGAACAGGCAAGGCACCGGTTGAATGCGAGAGGTCCCATAAGACCAAAGCGCCCACGTCATGAGCGGCTTTGGTGGAGGAAATGATATCGAAAACTTCGCCTGTCTTGTAGTGCGAATGAGTGAGCATCAACAGAGCCACGTCTTCAGTTAATGCTGTGCCGAGATCGGCGCGATCAACCAGCCGGCGCTTTGCCAGACCGTGCTGCTCGAGCCCCTGGATCATGTAGACATCCGTCGGGAAATTGCCCGCTTCTGAAAGGACGACTTTGCGACCTGGTCGCTTTGCAAGCGCGGCTGAGATGAGCTTGAAGAGATTGATACTAACGGTGTCTGTGGCGATCACTTCATGCGGCAAAGCGCCAATGAGGGGCGCAATCTTGGCCCCAACGCGTGCCCCCAGTTCGAACCAACCCGCTTCATTCCAGCTGCGGATAAGCCCCTGCCCCCATTCATTTTCGACCGCACGGGCCATCGCTGCCGGGGTTGCCTTGGGAAGCGCGCCGAGCGAGTTGCCATCAAGATAGATGATGCCTTCGGGCAATTGAAAGCGGTTGCGAAAGGGCGCAACTGCATCCTCACAATCAAGCCGCTTGGCGCGCTCAAGAAGGTTCATTGCAGCTCTCTGAGGATCGCGCGTACGGGCGACGCATCACCTTTAACGATCGGGAGAGGCAAAGCGATCAGCTCGTATCGACCCTCTGGAACATGATCGAGGACAAGGCCTTCGAGCACACGCATGTCTGCTCCAAGAACTGCCTGATGCGCCTCCATCGACTTTGACTCTTGAGGGTCGATCGAGGGTGTGTCGATGCCCACGAGCCGCACGCCCTGTTTACTCAGGTAGGCGATTGTCTCAGGTGCAATCGCGGTCGTATCTGAAGCCCATTGCTCATGCGGAAACCGTTCAAAAGTGCGAAGGAGTAGTCGGCTCACGCCATCGAGCGGCGGAAGATCCTCAATTTGGATCAACGGGCCTGATCCACGCAATTCGGCCAATAAACACTCTCCGAGATATGGCTCCAGATCGACGCTCGCGATGTCTGGCGCGCCCTCAGAGTAATGAAGCGGGGCATCAGCATGCGCGCCCGTATGCGTTGAAAGCGTAATGGACGACACATTGACCGGCGAACCATTCTCCATCTCCCAGGTGCGCTCATGCCTGAATGGCGTGTCACCAGGCCATACCGGCACCCCCATCCGAAGCGGCTGCGAGATGTCCCAAATACGTTTCGGCGCATCGGCGCTCATAAAGCTCAGTTCAGCCTTCGATTATCCGCGTCTCTGGATGGTACTTATCGAGGTGCTTTTTGATGATGCGCAAGTTTTTTGTGTTGGATCGAAACATCAAGTCTGCAGCATCGCCAACAATCGGCAAGAGGCCGATCATTGTGTCAAAAGCAACATTAGCACCCATATGCACAAGCTTCCACTTCGGCAGATTGAGATTGCGTGCTTCCCAAACAATGTATGCGCCCAACGCGGTTGTCAGGATATCGCCGACCACAGGAATAAGCCCAATTATCGCATCAAGGCCGATTGGAACATTGACGCCCGGCAGGCGAAAACTGCGCTCGAGTAAATGCTCCATCGCCTCCACCCGCGCACGGATCGATGCCGGATCGCTACCGGTCGGCAAATGTATGCTGACCGGTTCAATCCGCGGTATCGCTGGATCAGGTTTCGAAGTGGATGTTTTGTCCATTGCGCCTTTCTCCCGACCCTACGTGGTGCGTTGGGATAGCGGGAACAAGGGGTGTAGGCCCCAAGGATTCGGTTCATAGGCTTCGATCGCACCGCGCACGAGGGACCACCGGACTGGAGCTCCAAGCGGAATAAACACCTCGCGTTCAACGAGGCTCCTATGTGCCTCGGCGAGCAGGGTCTCCTTTGCAATCGGGTCCGCAACGCTGAGGGAGTCGCTAACGAGCGCGTCGGCTTCGCTGGAGCAAAGGCCGATGTTGAGATCGCAATTGAACTGATTGAGAAACCAGCGCGGTGAGGAATAGCGCGCCAAGCGATCGCGCAATTCAAGCTCTGCGCCTGCTCCGGGCAAGACTTGGACTGCGCGCACGCCGATTGTTGCCCAGGATTGCGCAATACCTTCGAACAGCAAATCGCTACCAGGGCCAGGCGGCAAACCAATCCTCAAAACAGCCTCGGCCTCAGGCTCTGCTGCCTTCCACTCCGCAATGCGCGACGCCGCGATTGTCCGTCTTTCATCAAGCGAAAGCTCACTCCATCGAGACGGGGGAATTTGGCGGCTCTCGAAAAGCGCGGGCGGGACGATCCAGCTGCTTGGTTGCCAGCCGCCCAAACCAAAAGGCTGAATGAGCGCCGCACGATCCAAAGCCATCGACAACGCTTCACGGCGCGCCGAATCTGCCAGTATCCCGCGCTCACTGCGAACAACAAGGCCAAACAAGCCGAGCGCAGGATCGACCTGGATCGCACCGCGAGATAATGGACCAAGCTCAACTTGGGGGAAATCCGCCAGCCTGCCATTCAGGATAAGGTCTACATCGCCATTCGAAAAAGCATTGACCGCTTGCGATGCTGGAAGTGACCTTACGGCCAGCGAACGGGACAAAGCCTCCCAGTCTGTGCGCGAGGGTAAGCCGCGGTTTTCAGGCGGTAGTGCGCTGAGCCGGGCTAAGGGCTGCTGATCATCGCGAGACATAATCATTGGTCCCGCACCGCTCCCGCTCTTTACCAACCCGAGTTCTGGCTGAGCAAGCAAGCGGAGAAGCTGCGGCATCGGGCTCGAGAGCTTCAATTCCACGACGCGCTCTGTCATCGCTCTGACCCCAGTCACCTTATCGAGGTCTAAGCCAAGGGAAGTCCCGGACAAGCGCTCAAACAAGTCTGTGAGGCCGCTCTCGACGTCGCGCGCCGTGATCGGGCTTCCATCTGGCCACGCGCTGTCGCGTAGGCGGAAAATATAGCTCTGGCCATCATCGGTGACAATCCATCGCTCGGCAATGCCGGGAACAACTTGACCGGCGGCATCAAGCGAAACCAGACCTTCATAAGAAGCTGCACGCAAGTGTTGCGCCGCGGGCGAAAGTCGCACTCCCTGCTGAAAGAGGCTTGCAGGTTCACCGATGATCGCAACATTAACCGGACCATCGGAGCCCGATCCGTTGCAGGCGGAGAGCCCTAAACCCAGCAGCAGCGTCACTGATAGAACGGAGTGGAAGTGCGTCATCGTCATTGCGACTTAGCACCCTCCAACGCACACGTCAGCGCCTACCGGTTTTTGCTAAGATCTAAGATTCATAGCAAAACCGCGGAGACCTGAATCTAGACTTTGCGAATGTTTGAGGGGTCAGGCGGAGGCGGGGCGCGGTGTGCCCAGGATCGTTCAACCATCCCTGTATTATCAGCGCTAGCGTCACCTGCCGACTTACGAGCTCTGTGCGAGTCGATCTCCACATCAAACGCAATGCCAAATCGATTGTCTTGCACCCAAGCGACGCTTCCCATTACACGGCCAACGTTACGCAGCTCGATTTCAAGGCGATTTCCGCGCTGAATCCGAAGGTTGCCTTCCCCCATCATGCCACCATCTGATAGATTGCGCACACGAATGCGGTGGGTCTCGGCTTCTTGTTCGACGCGGATCGTCGCCAAGAGGAAAAGGCTGTCACGTGAAACGCTGCGTGTATCAACACCCGTCATTACCGGTCCGCCTCCTATCCTGGGTCTTCGATCCACTACGTGGGTGCGATCGAGCTACGAAAGTGAGGTAAACGCTTAGTTAGCGCGTGTATCCTCCGAGTTGACGAAGCGAAGGGCTGTCTCAAAGTGAGACGACCTTGCCGCGATAGATTAGCATCGGTGCAGCCTATTCGTCGCGACTGACTTTTTCGCGTCGCTCGTGGGCTTCTTGAGCTTCAACGGTCATTGTAGCCACGGGGCGTGCGATCAGCCGTTTGAGGCCGATCGGGTCGCCGGTTACCTCACAATAACCGTATTCGCCTTCATCAATGCGACGAAGGGCGGCGTCAATTTTCGAGATGAGCTTACGCTGACGATCGCGCGTACGCAGCTCTATTCCCCAGTCTGTTTCGCTGGACGCGCGGTCATTGAGATCAGCCTCTCTTATAGGGCCATCCTGGAGCGACTGAAGCGTCTGATCCGCTGCGGAATGTATCGACCGCTTCCATTCGATCAGCAACATCCGAAAGTAGGCTTGCTGATTTTCATTCATATACTCCTCACTGTCGCTCGGAACATAGTCCGGCGGAAGGAGCCGCTTGGTTTCTTCAAGAATGTTTATTTCGTCAGCAGCCGACGTTGCCATATGGCCCTCTTGTCCCATTCGTATTCCGCGAGACTGTCCCGTCACGGTGCCCGAGTGTTCTCATGGCCGGCCTGCCCCCCAAGCAAGTCGAAGCGTTGCGCGGCGCTATAAGCGCGGCATCTGGCCTGCACAAGTCGGTTTGCAAACTCAAGCGGGCATTCATCCAAAAGATTATGACGGGGGCGCTGTCTCGAGCGATACAATTAATCGGATTTCGCATTAACCATTTGTTGACCATGTTCCGAGAAACCACTGCTCGTGCGACCCAAGCAGTGCGCGGGAAGCCGGAGGGGAATTGGGGACGAACTATGGAACTGACACCGATCAATACGGATGATGTTACGACCAGCGATCAGGCGAGCAAAGGCCTCGCCGTTGCACGTTGCCTTGCCGCGGCCGCTGATGGCGAAATCTCGGCATATTTTGATCTCGGCGTGATCTTTTCAACGGGCAGCGGCGGCGTAGATTGCGATCTCATTGAGGCACATAAGTGGTTTAACCTCGCGGCATCTCGCGGTCATGAGGAGGCTGCTTGGAGCCGCGCGGACATCTCCGACGAAATGACCGCTCGCGAGATTGCCGAAGCCCAGCGCCGCGCGCGTCAGTGGATGGCAGAGGAGCGGCGCAGGGCCGCGTAAGCGGCTAAGCGTCCTTTTTGAACGGCGTTCGCCGATCCAAAAACACCTGATCTGTAGCAACGCCTTCGCGCTCGCGTTCGAGAAACTCGGAGACCGCGGCGCGAAATCCACGGTCAGCAAGCCAATGAGCCGACCATGTTTTCACAGGCTCATATCCGCGGGCAAGCTTATGCCCGCCTTGCGCACCCGCCTCGACCCTTTGGAGGCCAAGCTCAATCGCAAGATCGATTGCCTGATAATAGCACAGCTCAAAATGCAAGAACCGGACATCCCGGGAGCAGCCCCAATAGCGGCCATAAAGCGCTTCTGATCCAACAAAGTTAAGAGCTCCCGCTATCGGGGTGCCGTCATCGAGTGCGAGGATCAGAACTATGCGATCCCCCATGCGTTCTCCGAGCAGTGTAAACGCGTCGCGTGTCAAATACGGCGTGCCCCACTTGCGGGCACCAGTATCCTGATAAAAAACCCAAAAGGCATCCCAGTGGTGGGGCTTTATGTCGTCGCCCGATAGTTTGACGATCTTCAGGCCCTCTTGCGCCGCGGCGCGCTCCTTGCGCAAGTTCTTGCGCTTGCGCGATGCGAGATCATCAAGAAAGCCGTCGAAAGTGTCGTAATCGCGGTTCAGCCAGTGGAACTGCAGATCGGATCGCATCAACCATTCACCAGCCTCGAACAATTGGGTTTGCTCAGGCTCAATGAAGGTGGCGTGTGCGGATGAAAGGCCGTTTTGCAAACATACAGTTTCGGCGCCTTTCAAGAGATGCATCGCCAGGGAATTGTCGCTTAACAGCAGGCGCGGACCGTTTGCCGGGGTGAAGGGCGCCGCAATCTGGAGCTTTGGGTAGTAACGCCCGCCTGCCCGATGAAGCGCATCCGCCCAGGAATGATCGAAAACATACTCACCTTGGCTGTGTCCCTTGGCATAACTGGGCATGGCACCAAGAAGGTTGTCTGAAGCATCCTGGATCACGATTGGAACTGGATCCCAGCCTGTTCCCTCGCCGACACTCCCGGAATCTTCCAACGAAGTCAGGAATTCATAGCTGACAAAGGGATTGCGATGTCCGCCAAGAGCGTTCCATTGGCCAGCTTCGAAAGAACCAACCGAGGGAGCCAGCCGGACTGTGAGTTCGGGTAACGAAGAGGGTTCGGCGTTCACGAAAAGCCTCGGTTCTCGGTTATGAGCGCATCTGCCAATTCGGCGGCCTCACTTCGCTCCGCTGGCGTCCGCACAGTCCATGTGAGAAGGGGCCGACCCATCGCGCGCCAATCCTGTGCTTCATGGCGGGCGAGATCGCGGCGATCGATCGCCAAGAAGTCAGCGTTCGCTTTGCAAAGGATGTCGGTGTCGCGCCACATGCCTTCAAAACCATTTTGATAGCTATCGGTGCCCACAAGACCGCGGCAGGTTTCGGGCGCGTTGGATGCAAACCACTCAGGCACACGCGGGTCAAAGCTCATGACCGCATAAGAGTGCTTGTATGACCCAAGCGCATTGTGAACGTACAGACAGGTCCATTCGACATCGTAAGCAGGCTGCGACTTGATTTCGACCAGCAGCGGCACACGGCCTGCGACGAGCTTTACGAACGCCTCAAGGCGCACTGGCGATTGATCTGAGCCAAGCAACGCCATGTCTTCGAGCTCATCAGCGCCATGGTCTTCGACCAGCCCTACCCCGTCTGTGAGCCGCTCAAGCTCCCAATCATGGAAAACCATCGGGTGATCATCAAGGCTTCGCTGGATATCGCATTCAATACCATAGCCCTGCGCAACAGCGGCGCGCGCGGCAGCAAGCGAGTTCTCTGGAATTGTATCAGAATGCAGCCCACGATGCGCATACTCCCATTGCGTGAGCCATTGCGCTTGGGGGCGGACCGTCATTGCAAAACTGCGATCACCGCATCCACTTCAACGCAAGCGCCAAGCGGCAAAGTGGGCACACCCACAGCCGCTCTTGCATGACGGCCCGCGTCCCCGAAAACCTCAAACATGAGATCGGAGGCGCCATTTGCGACTTTAGGCTGATCGGTAAAATCTGAAGTCGAATTCACAAATGCCCCCAGCTTCACGATCCGTTCGACCCGCTCCAACAAATCTGCAGCCCTCAACTGGGCCAGGATCATAAGCCCGCAAGCACGAGCCGCTTCGATGCCTGCCGCAACATCGACATCCTCTCCGAGCCGTCCTGTCTTTAGCTGTCCTAAGACAAACGGGAGCTGCCCTGAAACATGGACAAAGCCACCTTGAGCGACGAGCGGGACATAACTGGCGACAGGGGCCGCAGCTTCTGGGAGGAGGATACCCAGTTCTTTCAAACGCGCTGCTATCGTCATACTGATTCGTTCTCCAATCGCTCAATCAACCACGGAAGCGCCTCATCCCATCGATCAATGCGTGCCTCAGCATGCCCCGCCTCTCGTGCGCAATCGATGTGCGGCGCGATCATGGGTTCGCCGCACATATGCAGCCGCACCACATCAGGAGCCACTTCTTTCACCGAGGCGTGATGCTGCGAGAGATCATCAATGAAGAATGTTCGTCCCGGCGTATGTTCGGCGATGATCTTCGCTAAGGCGGGGCCTTTTGGGCCTGTGTACACAGGCGCATGAATCCCGACCGCTGCCAATTGCTCTGCGCGCTTTTCCCGACGCTCATCAATCAGATTGGTAAGTATCACCACATCCGCGTGCTCACGCAACGCGACCATCGCTTCGACAGCCCCCGCGATAGGCTCTTGCCGATCCATCTCAGTGTCGAAGAAACGACCAAGCATCTTCCAGATGTCGGCAGGCTCAAGAAGCTCACCATCTTTCTGCCATCTTAGCGCCTGGGCGAAATTGTGCCCATCCAGGTTGAAATTCACGCCTTGAGATCCCTCGAGCCATTCCTTGAAGTGCGCAACCATGTGCAGGAGCACCTCATCGCAGT